>NZ_JARFTR010000092.1 GCF_029167235.1 Kamptonema sp. UHCC 0994
GCCGCCATCCTGGCGGTGACTTTACCGCCAGGATGGCGGCGTTACGTAATCGTGCATAAGTCCTGAATTAGTCATTAGCCATTAGCAGTCAACCTCTAAATTTCCTAATTTGATTGCCAAAAATCTGTAACGTCATATCCCAATTCTGCCAACATTATTCGCAGTAGTGGCAAGCTTAAACCGATGACATTTGTGTGACAACCTTCAATTTTCTCGATGAATAATCCCCCTTTACCTTCAATGGCAAAACAGCCAGCACATTGCAGGGGTTCTCCTGTGGCGACATAAGCTGCAATCTGGCGATCGCTAACTTCAGCAAAATAAACTTGGGTAACTTGACACTTGACTTTTATTCTATCCTGTGTTAAGTCAATTAAGGTATGACCAGTGTAGAGTTGGCCAACTTCACCGCGCATTTTTTGCCACCGCGCGATCGCATCTTTTGCATCTGCTGGCTTTCCATGAATCTCGTCGCCAACAACCAGAAGGGAATCGCATCCCAAAACTACTATCGATTTACCTTGTTCAAATTCTGGCTTTTTCCCAGTCGGGAGTGAATTGGGATTAGCAATCAGATATTTCGCTACTGTTTCAGCTTTCCGCTGTGATAATATCTGGACTAATTCAGCCGCGTCGCTTAGTTGAATTTGGGACTCATCAAAGTCGCTGGGATAAATAATAGGATTAATGCCAGCACTTTCTAATAGGCGGCGGCGTGCGGGGGAAGCTGAGGCTAGTACAAAAGTGGGAATATCCATTTTGTGAGATCGAAACTTATAGCTGTTAACAGTTAACTGTTAACTGTTAACAATTAACTGTTAAGCTTAATAGACAGAGAAAGATTTAATCACTTTCTCAAATATTTTTTTTGCTTTTGGCCATCTATCTTCAGTAGAAGAAATGTTGATGGTGAAAAGTTTACCGCGACTGACTGCTACGCTAGCTAGGCTGTGCCGCAGTTGGTTTGGGAGTTTTACAGCATACTCTAAAATGTAATAACTTTTCGCCCCAAATTCGCGAACCTCGGCATTGACTAATTCTGCTTCGCGGCCGGAATTGGGAGGTGCGATCGCACTTTTGCTTAACCGATATCCTACCTCGCTCGGAGTCCCTAGATCGGCAAGAGTTTTACCACTGGCAACTTCACTGATAACGACGCTGACGTTCTCTGTTTGCTCAATTAAATCGCGAAACACTACATCTGGGCCATTGGAAACACTTAGTGCCGTCCAGCCATTAGGATAGAGAAATTGGTAGCCGTCGGCTGTGTCAATGTAGCTTTTGAGTCCGCTAACGGTTGATACACAACTGGTTAAGGTAAAGCTAAAAACCACCAGAAGTATTGCCGCAATTCGTTTGAGCATTATTCTTGATTACCTGGTCGGGTGCATGATGTAATGCTAATTCTCTCATTAAACATCTACGTAAAAACAATTTAGCTATGGAGCGCTTCCCTCGTCCATAGCTTTGTAGTTGTATCTCGAAATCCCAATACACGCTAGTTTGTTATCCCAGAAATCCGTGCCTAGCGAGCACTTCTAAACCCAGCAGGGAGACAAAACCAACCATAGCTAGGCGACCGTTTAACCGTTCTGCGTAGGTTGTAAAGCCTGTACGCGGCTCTTGTTCGACGTAAATAGGGGGTTCAATGGCAAAATTGTTGAGTTTGCCTTGATCGTCAACGATCGCTCCTTTGCTAGTCATGTTTTTTTCCTGAATGGTTTTACTCTCCTGTTAACAAATGTAACAGAGCTGTTAATAAATGTAAAGTAGAATATAAAATTTTTTCAATCTCAAGAGTTTCTTGTATTTAGTGCAAAATCTAACTGCGGACAGTGGACTCTGGACAAGGAACAAGGGACTATAGAGGGTGGCAAGTGTAAGGTCAGTAGCAAATCCAGTCAGGGCTGGAAGAAAATGTTGTAAGGGAGGAAAGAGTTATGCGGGCCAGTGTGGAACTGCGATGGTTTTATAGTGGCACGCTGCCAAAAGCGATCGCCGAGTGGTTTTGGCAGGAGAGTCTGGGCGGGTATTTGTGGCCTCATGAAGAACGGGAAGACTCATATTTACTGATCCCTAGCTGTGATTATCTGGGGCTAAAGTTGAGGCAGAAAGGCTTAGAGGTAAAATGGCGGCAGGCTGAGTTAGGGGCGGTGCAGTTTGGCAACCGCTGGGAGGGAAAGGCGGAAAAGTGGCTGAAGTGGGTTTGTGTAGAAACGGAAGCACCTGTGGCGGCTGATATTTTGGCGACTGGAGTATGGGTGACGGTGAAGAAAAAGCGATCGCAACGCCTATACGAAGTTTCAGAGGGAGGTTTGACTCCGGTTCCAGTGGAAGCACCTATTCCCCAAGGTTGCAGCGTTGAAATTACGCAGTTAAGTATTAATGGGGAGGGGTGGTGGACTATTGCCTTTGAATCTTTTGGCCATGACAGTTATTTGATGGAAAATTTACAGGTTGTAGCTGGTTGGCTGAGTAAAAGTTATCCGGGTGAAAAGTTAACACTGGATAATTCTTTTGCTTATCCTCAGTGGCTTAATCGAGTTTAGCTTTTAGATTTTATCCTCTGGCCCAATAGAGGGCGATCGCGATTGGGGGGAAGTCGCGATCGCGCTATCAGGTAACAAAAAGTTTTAAAGAAAGTCAATGTACATCAATCCTTCCGCTTCAAGGAGATGCAATGAAGGAAAAAATGTACATTGACTTTCTTTGCGAGAATCTATTCTCTAGTTACTAAAAGTATCCTTGATCTTATCAACAGTGCGTTCAATAGCATTCTTTGTGTTGTCTACTGCTTTCTGAGTCCGATCCGCATCTCGATCGGCTCTTTCCTCAATTCGCGCCGCATCTTTGTCTGCTTTGCGTTCAACAAAACTACGATTGTCCGTTGCTCGATCGACTCGATCGGCATTTTTGTTTGCAGTTTCCTTCACCTTATTTTTCGTATCTTCGATGAAATTTTTGGCTCGTCCAGCATCTTCACTTGCTTTGTCTTTAACCTTATCGCCCGCATCTGAGGTTGCGATTAGGCTGGAAGCAGGATTAGCCATTGCTGCGGTGTTCGAGAAAAACGCACCTTGCCAAACGAAGGCGATCGCTGACACGCAAAACAGAGCTGTGGCCATCCAGCGTCCTAGAGTCGAAAGCGGTTTTGTAAAATAATTCAGTTTCATAGAATACAATTCGATGAGATTTAACATTCTATTTTTAGTTCATTTGAGCGATCGAGCAAATCTTTCCCTAGACTGAAGTTATGCGATCGTAAATTATTGAACAAATCCACTCTTTCGATAGATTAAAATTATAGGCTAGTCTACTAACGGCTGCTAATGTACCTCTCTCGATTGAAAACTGCTATATATTTGTTGTAAAGGCGAAGCATTCGGGTAAATAATTTATGGGTTATACCAAATCCAGTTTTACTAACCCCTTGATTGTCATTGCGAGCTCTGCGAAGCAATCGCCTAGTCTCTGCGATTGCTTCGCGGAGCTCGCAATGACGACAGAATTACTAATAAAGGGGATGACTAACCCGGATTTGATATTAGACCCTAAAGACTTTCTAGTCGAATGCAACAGCTTAGCCAAAGCGGTTGCTCTGTTCAGCATTGCGATCGCTATATGCTAAATAGTAAATAGGAGCGATCGCACGAATGGGTTATTTTGTTGGGTAATGTCACTTTTAAACGACATTAATCTGTTAACGGTTATCTTTAATTGCTTGACGACATTAATTTGTTAAGAACGACATTAATCTGTTAACAAAGACAAATAATGTGTTATTTGACAACAACCGATGGAGAATAGCGGACTCGAACCGCTGGCCTCTGCGGTGCGATCGCAGCGCTCTACCAACTGAGCTAATTCCCCCTACCGAGCTTAGATTTTAGACTAAAAAACCTAAAACCTCGATCGTGACTGATTGCTAAATGGTTACAGACATTTAGGCATCATACCACAAATTCGCAAAAATGTCTAGACTATCCCCAATTTTCCTAGCTTACCCCCTGGGAATAAACCTGCTGGACTCTCTCAAATTCTAAATCGGAAAGGTAATCCACAGTCCAATTAGCCGCACGTTGGAGAAAATGAAACGGATAAGTATTCGCCACTCCCACAACAGAAATACCAGCTCTTTGGGCCGCTTGAATCCCAGCAAAAGTATCCTCGATCGCCAAACATTCCCCCGGTTCCAAATTAAAGTCTGGATAAAGCTGATTCAGCCTTTCAACTGCTAAAAGATAACCGTCTGGTTGCGGTTTACTTGCCGTTACATCATCACCAGCAACAATCACCTCAAAGTATTTTGCTAAGGCAGATCGATTTAACACCAATTCTACCTCCAACCGCAGAGAACCTGTCACCAAAGCGATTTTTAATTGCGCCACCTGAAGGCTCAAAATAAATTCTTCCAACCCCGGATATATCGGCAATTTTTCCAACAGCTCAACCTCTTTAATATAAGCTTGAGCCTTGCGTGCAATCAGCCGATCGAGACAGCTTTCAGTAACAGTTCTACCTCTGCGATTGAGTAATTCCGCAATGCAAGCGCGATCGCTTCTTCCCAGACAAACTTGCCGAAATTCTCCACGATTAATCCGTAGATTTTCCTCAATTAGCAATTGCTCTATCAGCCGTTCGTGAATGGACTCATCATTGATAATCACTCCATTAAAATCAAATAAAACCGCTTTTAAGGTCATGGGTAAAGTGTAGCAAAAAGCTAAGTTTAACTATTTTGAGAAAGTGTTTTAAGCTGGGGCTGGAAACCCTTCCAAGTCAAAATCAGGCACGCGATCGCTCGCATTTTGCCACTGATTAACCTGCACCTGCGGAGCTTGACCAGGCATAGGTTTCACACCCCTTGTCACCTGATTTACCAACCATAGATCCTCAGTTTGGACAGCACCAAATCCAGCGCTACCCATCCAAGCATCGAGATTACCAGCAGCGTAAGACTTAATATAAGGCTCTTCAAACACATCTGTCAGCCATTCTGTCTGCCGCAAAGTTTTCTGATTCCCATCTAAAACTATTATTTGTCCCCCAACTGTCAGCAAGCGAAAACTTTCCCTGAGAATACTTTGCGATACTGTTGGTGGCGTTTCATGAAACAGCAAAGAAGCAGTTACCAAGTCAAAGGAAGCGTTAGAAAATCCAGTTTGTTCAGCATTTCCATGTCGCCATTGAATATTTAACCCCGCTTTTTGAGCTTTCATTTCTGCTACTAGAATCATATAAGGCGATAAATCTATCCCGATGACTTCTGCTTGCGGAAATGCTTGTTTTAACATCAATGTTGTCGAACCAGTACCGCATCCTAAGTCTAAAATTCGCCTCGGTACACCCATAACAGCATCAATTAATCCCTGTCTAACGATCGCCTCGCTAGGAGGTAAGACATACTGAGTTATGGGATCGTAGGAAACCGCCGCACTAGGATTGAGGTAGCCTCTTTCTATGCCGTGAAAGTTCTGGCTGCTGTAGTATTCGGGATAAACTAGATTTGGCTGAGAGATGCGATCGCTCTCTTTTTCCCAATCAATATTTTCATATAACCGCCGCAGCGCCTCTTCGTCAATCATCAGCCGAATAATCGGCGACAAAAAACGCTCAAAAATTGTATCCTTGCGAACAGCCATAGTAGTCTCCTTGATTATGTTTAGTTGTTTGCAGGTCAAACTTTAGGAAATTCTATCCTCTAAAGCCTTTTTAGCAATACGAGTGATATAAACCGTGACTGCGATCGCAGCTACCAAACCCACAGCATAAAGCACCCACTCACCAATTGTACGCGATCGCCCCTGAGTGCCCAAGGCCGCTAAATTTCCTGCTAGAGAACCAATATAAACATACATAACCGTTCCCGGCATCATACCAATCCAAGAAGCAAAAAAATAGTCCCTAAGTGATACTTGGGTAACTCCAAAAGCATAATTGAGCAAATTAAAAGGGAAAATCGGAGAAAGTCTGGTTAAGCCTACAATTTTCCATCCTTCAACCGCCACCGCCTCATCAATCGCCTTAAATTTTTCATTGCTTTCTATCTGCTTAGAAACCCAATCGCGAGTTAAATATCTGCCCACAATAAAAGCACAAGTTGCCCCTAAAGTAGAAGCAATAGAAACCCAGATTGAACCCCAAACTACTCCGAATAATACACCAGCGCCGAGAGTAAGTAAAGAACCTGGAATAAATAGCACGGTTGCCAGAATGTAAACCAAGATAAAAGCCACAGCCCCCCAAGGGCCAAGATTAGCAATTAACTCTAAGGAATCTTTAAGAACTCCTTGAAGGTTAAAAAATTTTGCTCCCACAATTAGAGCAATAATTGAAAGTATTCCCAAGATTAACTTCAGCTTGTTTGAGAAAGGCTGATTTTTATCAGGTTCGAGATTGTCCATTTTTTAAATTGATCGCTTAAAAGTCGAAGTAAGAAGGAAATTCGTAACGCCGCCCTCTGGGCGGTATATTTAC
>NZ_JARFTR010000266.1 GCF_029167235.1 Kamptonema sp. UHCC 0994
GCGGTATCTTTACCGCCCAGAGGGCGGCGTTACGTGAGAATTGGGATAAATAATGGTAGGGTGGGCGATCGCCCACCTTACAAGTTACCAATTAACAATTAAAAATCCTCCATGAACCTGTCTGGAGGATTTTTAAAATTACGTACCTTCACTTAAACTTAAGTTATTACGCAGCACGCTGAGTTAACAGACCCCAGATGAACAGAAGCAAGACTGCACCGATAACTGCAAATGCTACACTAGGGATTGTCAAAGCTCCGTAAGATGCACCCGCGCTAGTTCCTAGCAGGACTTGACCAAGATAACCGCCAGCTAGAGCACCTAAAATTCCTAAACCAGTTGTTGCTAGAAAACCGCCACCTTGATGACCTGGATAAATTGCTTTAGCGATCGCGCCTGCAATTAAACCTAATACAACCCAAGCAATAATTCCCATTTCTTTTTCTCCTAACCGTTCAATAGTTATTCTTTTTCTTTGCCTTATGTTCATAGAATAACAATTGCTTCTGTATATTATCCTCTACCATTGGGAGGAATCTAAAGGAGTAGAATTTTAACGAAAAATCATAGTTTTAAGGCTTTTTAATATGTGAAAACAGCCAAATAGAATTTTTTATATGCCAAAAGTTGTAAGTAGGAGCTTTCCTAAGCGGTCAAATTTAGCTCTAAAATTACAACGACCCGTTTAAATCAGGAAAGTTAGGTGTCAGATGGATCTAAGCTTGTGCATCATTGTCAAAAATGAAGAGATGGCGCTACCCCTGGCGTTAAGCAGCGTTAAGGATGTTGTGGATGAAATGGTGGTGGTGGATACGGGTTCGAGCGATCGCACCCCGGAAATCGCTAGAGAATTCGGCGCACGGGTTTATAGCTTTGAATGGTGTAACGACTTTGCGGCGGCGCGGAATGAGTCTCTAAAGTATGCTCGTGGTGAGTGGATTTTGGTATTGGATGCTGATGAAGTGTTGGCTTCAGAGATTGTCCCACACCTGAAGCAGGCGATAAAGAGCGATCGCCACTTGCTAATTAATCTGATCCGCCAAGAAATCGGCGCAGTGCAATCTCCTTACTCCTTGGTGTCGCGCCTATTCCGCAACCATCCCAAGATCCGCTTTTCTCGACCTTATCATGCGATGGTAGATGACAGCGTTGGGGAGATTATGACATGGGAACTGCAATGGAAAATAGGTGCTCTCCCTGGCGTGGCAATTTTACACTCTGGATATCAAGCTGGTGCGATCGCCACTAAGGGTAAACTCCAAAAAGCTCAAGCAGCGATGGAAAGTTATATCGCTCAACATCCAAATGACCCCTATGTATGCAGCAAGTTAGGTGCTTTGTACGTGGAAATTGGGGAAATCCAGCGGGGTATGGCACTATTAAAACGAGGTTTAACTGTAGTACCTATAGATGATTCTGTACTCTATGAACTTCACTATCATCTAGCAATTGCTTATCGTCAGCAACAACAGTTTGCCAAAGCGAAAGAACACTATCAAACGGCACTTAAATTAGATATTTTACCTCAGTTAAAATTGGGATCTTACAATAATTTTGCCAACTTGCTGAAAGATGAGGGAAATCTGGGGGGTGCAAAAAGTCTGTACGAGACAACTTTGCAAATCGACCCTGGTTTTGCTGCGGGTTATTATAATTTGGGAATGACGCTGAAAGCTCAGGGAAAATTAGAGGCTGCGATCGCGGCTTATCAGCAAGCTATTGAGCTTAACCCCGATTATGCTGAAGCTTATCAAAATTTGGGAGTTGTTTGGCTAAAAATTGGAAATGTGACGGCAAGTTTAGAAGCCTTTAACAAAGCGATCGCCCTTCACAACAAACAAAGCAACCCAATAGAAGCAGAAAGACTGCGCGGAGGGTTGCGAGAAATGGGTTTGATGTAATGGCGATCTTCCTTCTTCCTTCTACCTTCTACTTATTAAGCTATCTGTCGAGCCATCAATTGAGCAAATAACCCCGGTTGTTCTATCAACTCTTCAAACTTACCCTGTTGTACCACTTGACCAGCCTCAATCACATAAATGCAATCTGCATTACGAATAGTAGTTAGGCGATGAGCTACCACAATCCGCGTTACATCTAACTGCTCCAAACTAGCACTAACAATTGCTTGTGTCCTATTATCCAAAGCGCTAGTAGCCTCATCAAAGATCAAAATTTTGGGTTTGAGTACCAAGGAACGAGCAATTAACAAACGTTGTCGCTGTCCCCCTGATAAATTACTACCACCTTCAGAAATCACAGTGTGCATTCCCATCGGCATACTTTCAATATCCTCTCCTAACCCCGCCATATGTGCCGCTTTCCAGGCTTCATCCATAGTGACTAATGCACCACCAGAAATATTTTCAAACATAGATGCACTATTAATCCGACCGTTTTGTAACACCACCCCTAACTGACGACGAATTGCAGAGATATCCAAACCATCTAAATCTTGACCATCATAAGAAATGGTTCCATCTTCTGCTGTTTCAAACCCTAAAAGTAACCGAATAATAGTAGATTTACCGCTTCCTGACGGGCCAACAAGTGCGATGAATTCTCCAGCTTTAGCTTCGACTGTAACCTGATCGAGTGTGAGCATACCATCAGGCCGATAGCGGAATGTCACCCGGTCTAATTTCACCGCACCATCTAGCCGACCAGGGTCTGTTTTATTCAGATCGATTTCCGGTTCTGCCTCTAAAATCGGTTTTGCCCGTTCCCACAACACGGTTATTTCCAATATCTTAATAATCGTATTACTAAGACTGGTAGCCCCCGTGATAAAAATACCAAAAGCACTATAAAATGCTAGGAATATACCTGTAGAAAGTCCACCTTTTCCTTGTACAATTAGATTAACTGCTAAGAAATAGAGCAGCATCGAACTCATAGTTGGTAAGATTGTATTGAAGATCGCAACTATATCTTCAATCACTTGTGTACTCAACATTAATTGGAGTTGCTGAGTGTATTTTTTCGTCCAGTAAGCAAAGGCGCGGTTCTCGGCTCCTGCGACTCTAAGTTTAGAAACTCCCCCGATTAACTCCACCGTTAAGCCAAAAATTTCCCCTTCCAATTCTTGCAAAGGACGCATTGTTCGCTGAGTGAGCAGTCCCGATATCAATGTCACCATGATACTAAGAACACCCAATCCGACAGCTATAGTGGCTAAACTGCTACTGTAAACAAACAGTAACCCTAAATTTAAAAGAGAGAAGAAACTATGAAACAGAGTTCCCAAAACCGTACCCGTGAGAATTTGCCGAATTTGGGTAATGGCTGAAACTCGTGATTGCAAGTCCCCAGTTGAATATTGGCGGAAAAAAGAAACTCGTAGTTTTAGTAACCGATCCCAAAAAGCCGTTTGCAATGCAGAGTTAGATAGACTTTGAATTCTTAAAGTGACAAATCCTTCAGCTAACTCAAATATAGTTTTGCCAAAACTGGTAGCTAGCAAAGCCAGTCCAATTTGCAATAACAGCCCTCGATCGGCATCAGGAATTGCGCTATCAACTAGAATTGCAGTAGCTTGGGGAACAACCATTCCTAATAGAGTGGCTATTATTCCCGCAATAATGAGAATTGCGATATCTCTTTGCAGTCCCCTTGTAGAAAACTTGATAATTTCTAAGGAGTTGAGAGCTTTTTCTGGAAAGGGTCGATAGAAAGTATAAGCAACGGGATCGAGTTCTTGGAGGATTTCTGAGCTTAAAGGTAGGCGTTGCTGTTGAGTCGGATCGAAAACTTCATATTTGCCTCCTGGTATTGGCAACAAGGCAACTGGTCGTTTATCCACTTCCATATAGCCTAAAATAGCTCCGCAATCTTGCCGCCACCACCGGTCTTCAAGTAATACTCGCCGATAACGAATTCGGGAAGCACGAGCAATTGCTTCTAAGGGATTTTTTAGTCGTTCTAAGTTTTCTGAACGGGCGGGAGGACGAATCTCAATTCCCATAGCACGACCAACTGCTCCAGCCGCCATTAATAAGGGGGTTCCTTCCTGAAAAAATGCTACACTTTTAGGTTTAAGGATTGAGACTAACTTGGTAATTGCACCTTGGGTGCTTTGTTGGTTGAGGCGTTGACGCTCTTGGAATAGGGCAAATTTAGCATTGAGTTCTTGGTTTTCGAGTTGCTCTAAGTGGTAAAGAAAATCACTGTGGAGTTGATAAAGAAAAGGAGCAACCTGCGCTCTATTTTTGAGATCGTCGATCGCCTTGAAGGGAATATCAGTGCCGGCAAACACCGAGGTAAGATGAGCATTCCAGGTCTCTAGGAGCAGTCGGCAGGTTTCTCGGTCATCATTAACTTGAGACTCAGCAAGTTGAATTATCTCAGTCATGGTTGACTCGATTAATGTGGCTTCTTCAACGGCAACTGCTATGATTTGATAGGGAGTTTCACCAGCTTTTAAGATTCCAAATAGAGCATTGCCAGCGCCTACACTAAATAAGTATCGACGCGCTCCAGTAGAGATTTTATCAACAACTGTTACAGCAAATATCGCTAGGGTTCCTGACTGAATTAGCCAGAAGATATTAGAATTATCTAAAACTAGAGGTTCATTTCCTTTGACAACTTTTTGTGAGGATTTAGCCGTTGTTAGATCGTTGTTAATTCCCATATTTTTGTCTGCTCACTTTTAGGAATGCTGTCTTAATCTTACTTTATTTGCAATCATACTACCCTCAGTAGGGTCAAGTTTAGATGAATAGTTTAACAAAACTTTTATTTCTAAGTAATCCAGTGATTATCATATTTTAAATCAAAAGTCAAGAGCTTTATTTAAAATAAATATTCCGTAATAATCCAAGCTATTGGCGATCGACTACTTCGGTGATGGCTCTGATTGAGCTAATCGCCACCGGAAAATTACAAAATTGTAATCAAACTTCAGGTTAAGTTGTAATCTGGGGATTGCTTAATCAAGCTATTCTAACTTGCAGTCGTAGGAGGTTATATAGTATGGATAGCAATAGTGAAAAAGTATTAGAAATAGCAAAAAGTGAAGTAGATAGCACTTTCACTAAAGAGCAAGTCGCAGAAATGTTAGCAGTGGCGATCGCGCTGAGCTCAACAGTATTTGAAGAAGGAGAACTCAGTGAAGATGAACTCGAAGCCGTCGCTTAAACGAGATTAGCAAAATTCAATTTCAGAAGTAAGGCTCTTTCTATGTTATAATCACTAAGAAATCGAGTTTTGGATATTGCAAATCTTGGGAAAATGTCTCTATCTCTCCGTACTAAAATCCTTACCAGCTATGGCGCAACTCCCTTAGAAATTGAGGAATTACTCGCCTACAATGACAATGTGTTCGCGCCCCTTGAGTTTGACTCTTTGCCTACCTTTCCCCTGATGCCTGAATCATATCTGACAACTTGGGAAACTTATCTAACTGAAGCAGAGGGGGAGGGAGTATTTACCACTTTACGATCCCAACTGGTACAGTTACAATTTCCCATACTCGCTGGCATCAGTGAAACAGAAAATTACCGATTAGCAACTCGGAAAGGTTATCTAACAGCAACAATGCCGGAAGCAACCGGGCTAGTTTTACAACAGCCAGAAACATTAAAATTGATTCTCCATGAAAGTTTGGCTGGCAAAATTCCCATCTTAATTGCGGGATGTCGGGAAGATTTTATCGCTTTGGTGCAAGCACTTGTCAAGCGCAATGAACCTGTACCTATTCCTAACTCAATGGGTGCTGTCATGGTGGCAGGATACAACAATTGGGATCGCGTTCGTACTTATCGCACCCAGTGGGAATCTCAACAACTTCAATTCACGACGGAGACAGCATGGCAAGCGGAGTTCAAACAGTTAATTCCCCAAAAAGATAAATATCAAGATCGATTTATTATTTTGAGTCCAGGGGGTTATAGTGGAGTCACAGCCTCAGATATGGGCATGAGTGAATTAGAGTGGTTGCCGATATCTCTCACGATTCGCTTAGAACATGAATGTACTCACTATTTTACCCGCCGACTTTTAGGTTCAATGCGGAATAATTTAATGGATGAGTTGATTGCAGATTATCGAGGTATTATTGCGGCTAATAATGGTAACTATCGTGCTGATTGGTTTTTGCGGTTTTTAGGATTAGAAGCTTATCCAGAATATCGACAAGGTGGTAGGATGGAAAACTATCGCGGTGAACCCCCTTTATCTGCGGGGGCTTTTCAAGTATTGCACGCCTTAGTTAAGGATGCGGCGGAAAATTTAGAACAGTTCCACACAAATCATATAGATAAATTATCAGATACTCTCAATCAAGGGAAGTTTTTAATCGCATTAACTCGCTTAACATTGGAAGAGTTAGCAAATACAGAAAGCTCGGTTTTATCGCATTTGTTGATTGCTAATGGCTAATGGCTAATGGCTAATAGATTTCGTAACGCCGCCCTCTGGGCGGTATGTCACCG
>NZ_JARFTR010000134.1 GCF_029167235.1 Kamptonema sp. UHCC 0994
CGGTTCAATTACCGCCCAGAGGGCGGCGTTACGGGAGCAGTTTGTAACTTTCCTGATTATAACATTTTCCTGCAATTTTAAACAATCTCAAGTAAAAAAGCTTGTTTCCTAGACACAAGCTTGGAACTTAGTGTTTAGAAACAAGCCTTTATTCAAAACTTAACGCCGCCCTGCTTCAATAGCAGAATTTGCAATTTTTACCGCATCTACTTCTAGCCCATTCTTCAGTGCTACCGTATACAAAACTCCCTGAAATTTCCATTCAACTGAAGCAGTACAGTAAGCCCCACAACCATCGTGAAAAATGCCCTTAGTTCCCTTCGCCAATTGAAGGTTTTTTAAGGTCTTAGTTACCCCTTCCATTCTCTGCGTAAATTCACCACCTTTTTGAGCTCCAATTCCACCAGCACTACAAGCAGTAACTCCTCGACAATTAGCAGTATAATCTATAGAAACACTATAACCATCCGCCCTCGCTTGAGGATAAAAGTAAAGCTTTTGAGAAAAAGGAACCTGACTTGGCAGAAAAATTGGTACTTGCGTCTTGCCTTTTAATTGTGGCAAAATTTGACCAATAGGAACAGTAGCACCCGCTTGGGCAATTAAGTTGCTTACTGCCGGGATATCTGCTACCCGATTTAGTGATTCTGTATCCGTTCCGCCGAAACCAAGAACTCCAGACGGCATCGCCATAGCACTTAACAAACACGCATAACTTCCCAAAATCAGCAATCTATTTTTCATTTGTTTACTCCTTACTGCCTAAAAAGTATACTTTTTTACACCCATTGCCTTAAACTATTTACAATGATACTATTAAATACGGGAGCATAATAGATTTTCAGCTATAAAGGAGAAGTAATTACCTCTCAACTCTTTCATTGTCTTTCGTTCCCTCATAGTAGATAATAAATAGTACGTTCCTCTTTAGGAAGTCATCATGGAACTACAAGATTATTTGCGTCAGCATGGTTTAGATAGCTTATGCAGCACTTATCATATCAAATCGTCGCGACATCAGAAATATCCTCACCTCGTCTGTCTGAAATACTCCCAGATAGAGTCCCCCTTGGGCGAAAAAATAGTTCAGCAGTGCCGAGGAATCATCTTAGACTCATCTCAAGATTGGCAGATAATTTCTTATCCTTATAACAAATTCTTTAATTATGGGGAAATTCATGCTAATCCTATTAACTGGAATAGTGCCAAAGTTTATGAAAAACTAGACGGTTCTCTCACCGTTCTTTATTTCTACGATGGTGAGTGGAGAGTCCAAACTAGCGGAACTCCTGACGCTAGCGGTGAAGTTAACGGTTTTGGCTTTACTTTTGCTGAACTATTTTGGAAAGTTTGGAACGAACTAGGATATCAGTTACCGCAGGAAACTGAGCAATGTTTTATTTTTGAATTAATGACTCCTTACAACCGGATAGTTGTTCAGCAAAAAGATAATCAGATTATACTGCATGGCGTGCGAAACATTCAAACACTTCTAGAGTCTGACCCTAGTATTTGGACAGAAAAATATAGATGGCAATTAGTTACATCCTATCCTTTAACTAGCTGGACAGAAGTTATCAAAGCTGCTGAAAAGTTAGACCCGATGAATTCTGAAGGATACATCATCTGCGATGGTAACTTTAACCGAGTTAAAGTTAAGTCTCCTCAATATGTCGCTATTTCCCATCTCAGGGAAGGATTTTCTACCCGCAGAATGATAGAAATTATATTGACCAATGAAGGCGAGGAATTTTTAGCTTATTTTCCTGAGTGGACAGAATTATATCAGAAAGTTAAGGATAGATATCTATCTTTAATTGAAGAAGTAGAGGAAGTTTATCGGCAACATCAGCATATCGAAAATCAGAAAGATTTTGCCTTAGCTATCAAACACTTACCCTATTCTGGAATTTTGTTTTCTTTGAGGTCTGGAAAAATTGCTAGTGCTAAAGAATCTTTACGTAGTGCTACTATTCAGAAAGCAGAGGAACTTTTAGGATTAGAATACATCAATTTAGGGTTATAATGATTGTAACTCATTCCCAATTCCCAAAGTTGATTAGTTAGTTAGTAGTTAGTGGTTAGTGGTTAGTAGCAAATATAACCAGCCACTAACAATTACCAATTACCAATTACCAATTACCAATTACCCATTACCAATTACCCATTACCATTACCCATTACGCATTACCATGAAAAGAGTCATTGTACTTGTCGGTTTACCCGCTTCTGGAAAATCTAAATTTGCTAATGACCTACTGTTATCAGAACCCGGTAGATGGGTGCGAACAAATAAAGACCTTTTACGAGAAATGGCTCACGCTTCTTATTGGTCTCCCGCCAATGAAAAGTTTATTCTTCAACTCAGAGATGCTGCAATTTTGATGGCCCTAGAATCTGGTAAAAATGTTATTGTTGACGATACCAACTTTGGGCCGCACATCGAACATATCAAAGCGTTAGTTAAAGGTCAAGCTGTCGTTGAAGTTAATGATTCTTTCCTCCAGATTCCGTTAGAAGAATGTATTAAACGGGATTTAAAAAGACTAAATTCAGTTGGCAAAGATGTGATTATGAAGATGTATAATAAATACCTCCGCGTTCCTATACCACCTCCAGAATATAACCCCGAACTACCAGATGCCATGATTGTTGATATGGATGGCACTTTAGCTTTACTAAATGGTAGAAATCCTTACGATGCGTCTAATTGCGAACGCGATTTACCTAATCAACCAGTGCTTGAAACTGTTCGCAAGTGGCAGTCAAGTATTAATATTATTGTGCTATCTGGCCGCACAGATAACTATCAACCTCAAACTGAAAAATGGTTGCAGAAATATGAGGTAAAATATACTAATATTTATATGCGAAAGAATGGAGACCAGCGGAAAGATTCGATTATTAAGGAGGAATTTTACCGCCAACATATCAAAGAGAAATTTAATATTCGTTTTGTCTTGGATGACCGTCAGCAAGTTGTTGATATGTGGAGGTCATTAGGTTTGACTGTATTTCAGGTCGCTGAAGGTGATTTCTAATAACTTCAGTAGGTATCAACCGCTTTCAGCGTTTAGGGGTTAGGGGCTAGGTGTAGGAGACCGCAATCATAATCATATTACCACCAAGATGGCGGCCGTACTGCGATTTTGCATTAAGTTCTAAAAATTATGCTCCCATTCCTGAATATTGTTTCAAACCCTGTCGCCACAACCAGCGATTCCACACAAAAAATACTACACCCCAACCCAGCATTACCAATAACCCGCGCCCCACATCTACGGGCAATCCTGTCAAAATTGAAGCGGGAAAATTAATAAGATATGGAAACGGTGTCCATAACACCACATTTCGGACAGATTCAGGAAATACCTGTAGCGGGGCAATAATTCCCGAAAGAAATAGGTAAACTAAAGACCAAACTTGTTCAATCGCGCTTGCTCTTTCTAGCCAAAAAGCAAATAGTGCAAAGGTATATTGAATTATAAAACGCAAACAAAAGGCAAGAACTATTACCAATGAAAATAACAAAAATCTTCCAAAACTAGGTAGCCAAAATGACTGGGGATATAAGGCAAAAAACAACAGTATCAATCCGAAAATAAACGGTAAACGTGCAAACCTTTCTGAAATGTGAGCGGCAAAATGATGCCATACTGGATCTATTGGCTGCAATAATTTAGGGGATAATCGACCTTGTAATACGTCTTTTTCAAACTCCCAAATCACCCAAACTACATTTGTTTGTCTAACGATAAAAGCTGCTAAAAAATAACGAGCAAAGTCTACTGGTTGCAGACTAAATTGACCATTTTGAGCGGCATTAATCCAGATTCCCATCAAAATAAATGGTAAGGTTCCTGAGAGAGCCCATAAGAATAACTCTGCTCTATATTCGAGCATATAGGCGTAGTAGGTTAATAGTAGTGCCTTCGCAACTTTGATGAATCGTGTCATATTGGTAATTGGTAATTGGTAATTGGTAATTGGTATAATTGGTAATTGGTAATTGGTAATTGTAATTAATAATCTTTACCTTCCCCTTCTCCGTTCAAGAAACTCCTCCACTACGAAAAACTCTACCAATTACCTCTTCAATTGGTGGATCTGTGACACTTAAATCTATTACTTCTAACTTAGCTAAAATATTTGCCACAGTACCCGTCAGCGCCTCCCGCCGCACTAGAAAACGCACCGACTGGCCCTCTACAGATTCCACTTCTCCGTAAATAGAAATCTGCTCTTTTGACACGGGACTAGCTAATTCTACCTTCACCTCCCGATAAGGTGCAAATCTATCAAGCAATCCATCCAAACTGCCATCATAAACTAACATCCCTTCATGGATTAATAAAACCCGTTTGCATAAGGCAGTAATATCCGCCATATAGTGACTCGTTAATAGCACTGTTGCCTGATAACGCTGATTGTAATCTCCCAAGAAATTTCGTACACTAAACTGAGCATTTACATCTAAACCTAGGGTTGGTTCATCTAAAAATAATACCTGGGGCCGATGCAGTAGCGCCGCCATTAATTCAGCTTTCATTCGTTCACCTAGAGAAAGCTTTCTGACGGGCTGATTTAACTTTCCTTCTAGAGATAGCATCTCCGTTAATTCCCCTACCCGCAGGCGATATTCTTTATCGGATATCCCGTAGACAGCAGCATTGATTTTCAGGGAGTCTAGGACTGGCAAATCCCAAATTAACTGTTGTTTTTGCCCCATTACTAAAGTAATTTTTTGCAAAAAATTAGCTTCGCGGCGGAAGGGAATGCGATCGCACACCTTCACCACTCCAGTAGAAGGATAAATCAATCCCGTCAGCATCTTCAAAGTAGTGGTTTTCCCCGCGCCGTTAGCCCCTAGAAACCCCACCACTTCGCCAGGTTCAATTTGAAAAGAAACGCTCTGAACTGCCTTCACAGTACGATAGGTGCGGTGCAGAAAGTGCCGCAGTGTTCCTTTAAGTCCGGGTTCTTTAATTGCTACCGGATAAACTTTGCTCAAGTCTTGAGCTACTATAATCGGCATCAGCTTTACTTTTACTCTCTTGCCTATAAGATTATACCAAGTTTGAAAAATTTTGCTACATCTCTTATGTTAGTTTTCTTTCCTTCACTCCACCTACTGTCTATATTTCTTAGCCTATGGCAAAATGTAGAGGATAGCAAATATTAGGTAGTATAGAATTATGGTACTCATACCAGATCCTACGGATAGCCGTCGTCTAATCGGAGATAATACTCCTGAAAATATTACTCTATTGACGGGAGAATTGGCTAATTTCCCAGAGGGAGTTTGGGCCCTTGGTGGCAAGGATACTGTTACAGGTTCTTCAGATGCAGAATTAATATTTGGCAATGACGATAGTGATAGTATTTTTGGCAACTCTGGCAATGATTCTATCTTTGGTGGTAAAGGAAATGACGATATTTTGGGAGAGATTGGCAATGATATTCTCTCTGGTGAAAAAAATAGAGATTTCCTAGATGGAGGTAGTGGTAATGACTTGTTGCGCGGCGGAGTTGGCGTTGATTTGTTAGTTGGAGGTGAAGGTAATGATACCCTGATTGGCGACAAAGATGTTGATATCTATAAGGGAGGTTTGGGTAGCGATGGGGGGGTTCTAGGAAAATGAATCAGCTTTGTTTGGTAAGGGAACGGGGAACCTGAGTGCGGCGGGTAGAGGGTTGCGGATCTGCGGTGTGGCGATCGCACCTTTGGGGTCGATAGGGGGTTAATTCGCGCTAATCTGAAACAATTGTATAAAATCTGCTCCTGATTCTTTTTACCGCTTTTAAAAATCTAGGCAAACCTAGCAAGACTCAGCGGTGTAAGTTTCTTAAGCATTCTTTCCTATCGCTTACGCTTCCCTTCGGCTACGCTCAGGGTTGCCCAGGAAATCCCAGTTAGAGATAGCATAGTAACTATGTCTAGTAGTCACTATGCTAGAAAGCTTGATTTTTTTATTCAGTTGATACCACAGGCTCCAAACGTGCTTACTTGAGTTCACCTCAAACAAGGCGGTTAAGGAGCCTGGTATTTTTTCCGACAATCTCATTCCTCTACGAGCAATCACTAACGCCGCCGCGACATCACTAGCCAATCCATACATCCTGAGATATTTGACTAACCCAATAATACTAGAATAAGCAGGATTGACCGTTAAAAACTCAATACCTCTGTTAGAAAGAATAGAATTTAACAACTTGAAAAACTCAGAATAAGCCCAACTTGATAGCATCCGAGCGTATTTATTGCCACGCTCCCTAAGTTGCTCTTTCTTGGTTGTAAAGTCTAATTCTTCACAGACTATTGGACATTGAAACTTGATAGCTA
>NZ_JARFTR010000183.1 GCF_029167235.1 Kamptonema sp. UHCC 0994
ATTGATGTGTCTCCTTGTTCATAGGCTTTAACTATTTTTTGGCGAAACTCGATCAAATAAGGTTTCATTTTTTCTGCGATCGCTACTGAACATAGTGTACCACAGATACATGGAATTTGCTATAATATCAGCGGCCCCCGTCGGTGCTGGATAACTCAACTGATTAAAACGAGCTAATTGCAGCCGTTTCAGCAATTCCTGAAACTGTTTTACTTGTTGCATGGAAACCCTGAAAACCTGACGACCAGAATCATTAGCATTTCCCGGCCCCGCCAGCACCCGGATCAAGGTGCCATCCTCCATCAATACTGTTTCATAAGTGCGGCCTGTAAAACCACCACTGGCGATCGCCCGAAATACCATACCTTTTGTCAAAGGCGGCGGTAATTGTGCAGCCGGAATCTTCACAGGTTGAACCGAACTAAGTTGATTTTCCCTTCGCAAAACCTTTCCCGTGCGATCGCTACGATAAACCCAAGTTTGGCGGCCATCAGACAACACAACTCGCCAACCTTCCACCATCATTTGACCGCACAATTCATCATTTTTAGGCAGTCCCAAACAAGTATTCGGCCAAGTTTGGCGGCTGAATTCCGTAATTTTTAGCCGTCCCGCCGCAATCCCAGTTTCCTTAGACAAATCTTGACGAACAGCAGTAGCCACTTGCGCCGGCAATTGATTAGTACCATTTTGCCCACCTTGCGCCAAATCATTGTCTAGAGGCATTAAATTTAATTTATTTACTTTGAGATTTTCCTGCGATCGCTCAACTCTGACTAAAACCGCACGGGGTAAAAGTCCGCGATCGCCTGCTTTTGGCACCACTAGCGAATCGTAAATTTTATTTTGCGCCAACTCCTTTTTCTGTTCTGACTGCGGATACGGAGATGGTAAATTGCCAGCATCAGCATTTGCTGTCTGTATCAGCAGTGGATACATTTCTAAAGCTAGAATTCCCGTCAATAGTAAAGCTAAGAAAAACGGACTAGGCTGCTTTTCGGGTTGATTTTCAGGATTTTTCCAGGGATATTGGGAATTTTTTTTCATAGCCATCCTCCTCATTACGCCACACTCAGAAAGCGCACAACTAACACAATTTATATAACTTTAGACTCCACTACCTTACTATTTGGTTCCTCCCTCGTAAATAAAAATAAGTAAATTATTCTAATTAAAGGTAAAATACCGATGAATAAACAGTTCCCTGTCTAAGCATTCTTCCGTCTTCCCTGTTCCTTTTCAACAAAGAGGGTTTCGCCAGATCGGGGGATAGCTGTAATTACCTCTGCCCCCCTATCTGTAACTAATCAAATTCTCATTACAAATTTTATTCTCCACTCTTCTCCAATAACTGATAGTTTAAATATTAAACACGATCGTTAGGAGATTAATAGATGGACACTCTACTTGAAGGCGGCTCAGCTTTGCGCGATCGCGACTATACCCTAATCGTAGACAAAAGTGAAAGTATGTCAACATCAGACCAAGCAGACGGCAAAAGTCGCTGGGAGATCATGCAGGAGTCTGCCCTAGCACTAGCAGCTCAATGCGAACAATTCGATCCTGATGGCATCACCCTTTACCTGTTCGCAGATGATTTTAAACGTTATGACAACACAACAGCTAGTAAAGTTGCCCAGATATTCCAAGAAAATCAGCCATCTGGCAAAACCAAGCTAGCCCCAGCCCTAAAAAATGCTACAGATAATTACTTTGAGCGTCGCGCTACAGAACGCGCCAAAGCTAACGGAGAAACGATTATAGTAGTAACATCCGGTGAAGTCAATGATCCTCAAGCAGTAAAGCAGATCGTTATTGATGCCTCAAATCAGTTAGAGCGAGATGAAGAACTGGCAATTTCACTAATTCAAGTAGGCTCCAATCAAACAGCAACAGAATTTTTCAAAATATTGGATAATGAATTGCAGGGTGCTGGCGCTAAATTTGACATCTGCAACACCGTCACTTTGGATCACATGGGAGATATGTCTTTGACTGACGTACTGCTTAATGCCATCCTTGGTTAATTCAGATTCACGCAGAACATAATTCTGTCCTTGCTAAAGCTAAGCCTGCGCGTATACACCCCACAAGACCCGAATATCCTGTACAGTCAGAGCATGGCATCAAGCTTTGGTGTTAATCGGCGTAGTAATGCTAATAGCCGCTGCTTTCGGAGATCGTCAACCGACGACCAATTTAAGATTTTAAATATTGATACCATAGACTTATGCTAACCTCTCTAGCCGGAAGCATTGCCCATTTCGGCGAAAAAGTTAAAGTATTCTTAAAGGTAGGGGATGTGGGAGCGATCTTTACTGATGGCATTACAAGCTGAAAATCTTAAGGGGGCCCAGTACAACGTCGAGCAGCTACTTGAGGCAATCAAACACAAATTGTCACCAGTGGCGATTAATCAGATTTGTTGTAATTGACGACCTGCGACAACATATCGGGCAATATAAGGTCTATGATGACATCACTTTGGTGGTACTTAAGCAAAAATAAGCAGCACAATTCAGATTTAGCAACTATGATTCAGATATTTGGCGACTTTGAGGAGCCGCCTTTCACACAAGAATACTTGATTATTGGATTTTCCCCCAGTTCCTTCCCCCTAAAGCAGCGGTGGCGAAACAACGGTTTATCTGCTGATTTTCTTGCCGACTATTTAGCTACATTCTTTCCTGGAAACGAACGGGAACCCGCAAGTATTTATAAGCAAGCGCAGGTCAAAAGTGCTATTAGTTACGTTGCCAATGAATTGCTAGAAAATGCAATGAAATTTAACGACGAAACCTGCCAGTATCCGATCAGTATTCGCCTTCACCTCGAAAGTGGCAGAGTCGCATTTCTAATGACTAACAGCATCCCTCCCCAAGCAGTCGATAAATTTCAGGCTTACATCAAGGAGTTAACCACGTCAGATCCGAATGAGCTATACATTTACCAGTTAGAAAAAAATGCTGCTGACGAAAACTGCACCGCTTCTGGTTTAGGCTTGCTGACTATGATCAACGACTATGAAGCGAAGCTAGGTTGGAAGTTTGAGACTGTCCAAAAAGACCCAGAAGTAATTGCCGTAACTACAATGGTACAGCTAAGAGTATAGGCTATGAATATGCCTGAATTGGCTCCGTTTCAGTCCAATAACTACTCATAAGCGCGATCCGGCTACTTAAGCAACCCCTAAATCTACAAGGAACTTTAAACGAATGGAGATCAAAACCGAAGATTACCGTATCTGTTACGATCAAGCAACTGCAACAGTTATTTTACAAGGCGCTCTCCGGCTCAGTGGCATGGATGAGTACGCGCCTGTGGTACAGTTGCTCAACGATGTGGCTGACTCGGAACCACCCAAAATTGTGCTGAACTTGCAAGAACTAGAATTTCTTAACAGTTCTGGGATTAGTATGCTATCGAAGTTTGCGATCAAGGTGCGCCAGAAAGGAAACGTTCAGATGCAGATCAAAGGTTCTCAGTCAATCCCTTGGCAAGGAAAGTCTTTGCGGAATCTACTGCGTTTGATGCCTACTTTGGAACTGGAATTAAAATAGAAAGTTTGAGAGGGCGTATGGCTAGTACAGACTTTCGACATCAGAGTATTTTTGTCAATGCACAAAGGCAGAATCGCAGCTTGGCAAAAAGACCATCTAGAGAAAAACTTATTCTAGAAATAGAACAACTGCGCCAGGAACTCCAAGAGATCAAAGGCGAAAAGATGCAGTTGAATATTTTGCTGGAAGCAGCCTGTGCCCGTGCTGATGCTGTGGAAGTTTTACTGCGTGAGTCTAATCAACAACTGCAAGCCGAAATTGCCGATCGCGATCGCGCAGAAGTTGCCATGAAGGAGGCTCAAGCAGAACTTCAGTCTATTCAGACAACTATGAGCATAGATAAAGCTGACATGGAAATGATTTTAGAAGCAACGATCGAACACGGCGATTTCGTGGAAAATCTGTTGCACGATCAGTGCATTCGCGATCCCGTGACTGGTCTTTTTAACCGCCGTTACCTGAAGGAGTTTTTGGCTAGGGAGATCGAGCGCTCCACGCAAGCGCAGGAATCACTGGGTATTATTATGCTTGACATTGACTACTTTAAGCGTTTTAACGATACTTTTGGTCACGATGCCGGCGATCTTGTTCTGCAAGAGCTGAGCTTGTTTTTGCAAGGGCAAGTCCACAATTCAGAGATAGTGTGCCGTTACGGAGGTGAGGAGTTTATCCTAATTTTGCCAGAAAGTAGCTTGGAAGATGCTCGCCAACGTGCTGAACAAGTGCGCCTGGGCGTGAAACACTTAAATTTGAAGTATCACGGTCAGTCTCTCGACACGATTACTGTTTCTTTGGGGATAGCTTGTTTTCCAGAGCATGGTAAAACTGGTACTGAGGCGATCGGAGCTGCCGATGCGGCTCTTTACCGCGCCAAGGCTCAAGGGCGCGATCGCGTTGTATTCTTCTAGATAATTAAAGCCTTCTGCTATTCTAGATAACTAAATGTTACCTTTTGCCTTCTGCCTACCCTCTGCTTCCGCCTTCTGTCTTTTGCTATAACTTCATACCAATAGAAACTATGGTAGGGTGTATCACGAACTACACTGACATATATGATCTTTGTCAAGGCGCAAATTCCAAGACAATGCAGGAAGAACAACTGTCTAGAGAAGAGCTACTTTTGGAGATAGAAAAACTGCGCCAAGAAGTAGAAAACCTGAAAAGGGAAAAAACTGACTTGGAAATTTTGCTGGAAAATACCGCCCTACACTCCGATAGTGTTGAAGCTGAGTTACACGATAAAGCATTGGAGGCGGTACGTGAAGGCGAGGCAAAGTTAGCTCAGTTTCTCGAAGCAATTCCCGTAGGAGTAGCGGTGTTGGATGCTACTGGTAAACCTTACTATGCTAATCGCGCCGCAGTGCAGTTACTTGGCAAGGGAGTTGTGCCGTCAATTACAGTTTATAATATACCAGATATTTATCAACTTTATGTTACAAATAGCCTTCGTCTTTACCCTGTTGAAGAATTGCCAATCTCGCGGGCTTTGAATGGTGAAACTTCAATGGCTGATGATATAGAAGTTCATCAAGGCGATTTGATTATCCCTCTAGAAAGTAGGGGAACGCCAATATTTGATAACAATGGAAAAGTGGTCTATGCGATTTCTGTTTTTCAAGATATTAGCGATCGCAAAAAAGCAGAAGCGGAACGCCAAAGGTTCACTAACGAACTCTTTGAACTCAATTTGAATTTAGAAAAAGCTCTGGATGCAGAATTAGAACTAACCGATGCTTACGGACGGTTTGTCCCTCACCAATTTCTTTATTTTTTAGGATATGAAAGTATTGTTGATGTCAAATTAGGCGATCAAGTACAGCAGGAAATGTCGGTATTATTTGGCGATATTCGTGACTTCACTTCGCTTTCGGAGACTCTAAACCCTGAAGAAAATTTTAAATTTATTAATGATTATCTCAGTCGGATGGAGCCTGCTATTACCGAAAATAATGGCTTTATTGATAAATATATTGGCGATGCGATTATGGCTCTATTTAACGGCGAAGCAGATGACTCAGTTAAAGCTGGGATTGCCATGCTGCAAACGCTGGCAAATTACAATCAACAGCGCCAAAATTTGGGCTGTGTGCCGATTAAAATTGGGGTAGGAATCAATACAGGTACTTTGATGCTAGGTACTGTTGGCGGACAAAACCGGATGGACAGTACAGTTATTAGCGATGCTGTTAATTTAGCCTCTCGGATTGAAGGCTTGACAAAAGAGTATGGCGTACAGATGTTAATTTCTGACCAAACTTTTTCGCGCTTGCAAAATCCTGCTGATTATAATATTCGGATTGTCGATCAAGTAAAGGTTAAGGGTAAGTCAAAGTTTGTGACAGTCTACGAAGTCTTTGATGCCGATCCCCCAGAAGTTCGAGAAGGTAAGTTAAGCACTTTGAAAAGATATGAAGAAGCTATGCTACTTTACCATCAGAAGACTGTGAGAGAGGCGGGCAAACTGTTTGAAGAATGTTTGCAAAAAAACCCTGAAGATAGAGTATCTCAAATTTATCTAAAACGGTGTCGAGATTGGCGATCTCTACTGAAAGATTTTTAGGCAAGGTAAAAGTCAAAATAAAAGTGGTTTCGGGCTTGTTAAAAAACAAATAAAAAATAAAGGGTTGTGCAAAGTGTCATAATGATCGTAACATCTAAAGCAAGACTTCTGCACTGCTGACGTAACGCCGCCCTCTGGGCGG
>NZ_JARFTR010000151.1:0-132 GCF_029167235.1 Kamptonema sp. UHCC 0994
GCCACCAAGTCATATTATTGTCAGACTCACGCCACTGCCAAACGTTATCGTCTGTGCCAATTCCAAAGACTCTCAAACTACCATCTGATGCTTGAATGACTTCAATTTCCTTACCAAGCAGCCCCATCTTGT
>NZ_JARFTR010000151.1:232-6114 GCF_029167235.1 Kamptonema sp. UHCC 0994
GCCACCAAGTCATATTATTGTCAGACTCGCGCCACTGCCAAACGTTATCGTCTGTGCCAATTCCAAAGACTCTCAAACTACCATCTGATGCTTGAATGACTTCAATTTCCTTACCAAGCAGCCCCATTTTGTGCCACCAAGTCATATTATTGTCAGACTCGCGCCACTGCCAAACGTTATCGTCTGTGCCAATTCCAAAGACTCTCAAACTACCATCTGATGCTTGAATGACTTCAATTTCCTTACCAAGCAGCCCCATCTTGTGCCACCAAGTCATATTATTATCAGACTCGCGCCACTGCCAAACGTTATCGTCTGTGCCAATTCCAAAGACTCTCAATTGCCCATTTTTATCTCGAATCACACTTATTTCTTTCGCAAGCAGCCCCATTTTGTGCCACCAAGTCATATTATTGTCAGACTCACGCCATTGCCAAACGTTATTATCTGCACCAATAGCAAAGACTAGAAGCTTACCGTTAGCATCAGGAATAGCTACAACATTACCCTTCTCAGCAGCAGTAGCCTGATTAGCAATAGAAATAGGAATTGGTGTTGTTGTAACTTTGACATTGGGAATAGGTAAACCTGTACCGTTGCTATACCAACTCTCGACACCATTGGGCTGAACCATTAAATGCCCATTGGTGTAATAGTGAATGGTTACACTATTACTCAGGATCGTATTTATAAACTGACCTGCATTTACAGGTACTTTTCCTTGACCTGGTAATGGTGCGATAGGTTGTGGTTGTGGTTGCGGTTGCGGCTGTGGTGTAGGAACCGATACTTGTCGTGGAATCAGAATATTTTGACCTACATAAATCAGGTTAGGATTAGTAATGCCATTTTTCTCAGCGATAAAGTTGTAGTAAGGCGCAGAACTATTGCCCATTGTACTGAAGGCGATCGCACTCAGCGTATCTCCTGGTTTAATAGTGTATGAATCCCACTCGTAGTATTTGCCCATGAATTCAGTCGCAGTAGCACGTTCAGCAGCTATCACCAATCCTTGACCGCTCCAAGTATCAGGCGTAAACAAAGTATTAGGCTGATAAACTTCCCCTGTCGTCACACCCGCCAACCCCACAGCAGCCGCCATATTCAACAACCCTGCACCCGTCTCTTCATCCCAATTAGGCTCTTTCAAATCAGTGGCCGTAGACTTAAGAATATCAATCACTTGCCGATAACTCAACTGCGGATTCGCAGCCCACATTTGCGAAACCGCACCCGTAACTTTCGCCGTCGCTACCGAAGTCCCCACCATCGCACCTACGCCATCACCAGTAGTAGAAAATACTGGATTTTCCACTGTTCCCCCGTCGGCCATGATATCCAATCCGCGACCGTAACTGGAATAATCCGCGCGATCGTAAGCTTTAGAAAGTGCAATTTCATCATTCACCCGCTTAGCCGCACCAACGGTAATAATATTGTCAAACTCCTGAGAACCTTGACCCAAAGCTGACATCACGCTGCCATCATTACCAGAGGAAACTACTAACAAAACGTGATTTTGACGCGCATATTCGATCGCCGATCGCTCTTCTGGCGTAAATTCATAACGAGTAGTAACGCTACCATCTGGATTAATTTGAGTTAAATCTAAGCTGAGGTTAACAACTCCATTTGGTTGTCCTGACTCCTGCAATTTATCAACAAATTCAACCAAAGATTCCGCCCATTTTCCCGAACCAATTGCCCTGCCAACCCACAAAGGCGCTTTATCATTCACCCCATCAATACCGATACCATTGTTTTGAGTTGCGGCAATAATGCCTAAAATGTGCGTACCATGTTCGCTACCTTCACCTGTTGCTAGTAAGGGATTTTCATCATTAGCAACACGGTCACTTCCTAAAATAATTCGTGAATAATCAAGATCGGGATTATTGCCACTGAAACCCGTATCAATTACACCCACTAACGGTTGAGAAGTTAAGGGAAATGCAAACTCGACAGGCTCTACATATTCAATTGGAACAGGTGCAACTCGCGCCACCATATCTTCCAAGCGCGAAATCAAATTAGCAGTAGCATTATCAGTTGCAGTATTGACTATTGATTGGTCTTTATTTCTCAAATTTGCAGCGATATTGTCCAACCTTTCAAGTAAAGCTGGGTTGATAGAATTACCGCCAACATTTATCCCTGTATCCTGTTGATATCTCAAGATTTCAGCCAGTGTTTCCACGCGATAAATCAACTCTGCATTTACAGGATTAAAGCTTGATAATTCAGTTTCTTCGTACCCAAAAGAAGGTGATAGCCATTCGGAAACAGATCCTTGTGTTTCAGTTCCCACCTCTGCGTTAAATGACTCGATTGTTTCAGCCGCAGGTGTTAAGCTAGTTGTTGAATTAGTTAAAATCTCTGCTGACGTATCAGGGATTTTGTCAACATTTGTATCAACTATTTCACTTGGTTGATTAGAACCTGCTTTCACTTCTGAAGTATTAACAACAGGAGAAGTTGTCGTATTTTCAGAAGTAGCACTAACCGTTTCTTTGATCAACGCCGTTACAACTTCCGCAGCCGGAGAATTTGTCACTAATGCCGATTGCCCATTATTAGTAACAGTTTCTTTCGTTGGAGATGTTGCAATTGTAGGAGTCGAGGTATTTGTTGTTAATTCCGTAGTTGTAGTAGCAGTAGAACCTGACACTTCTGCTAATTTTGAAGGAGTAACAGGCGTAGAGTTATAATTGTTGGTAATTGTTTCCTTTACCTGCGGTGACGCACCTGTGCTAGTAACTGCAACTTCCGTATTTTGAGAAACACTACTGACACTTCCATTAACAACTGATGCTGGAATTACTGCTGTTTCTTTGCTATCTGCTGTAATAGCTGGATTGCTCAAACTTTCTGTCGCAGGTACAATAAGATATTCAGGTGAATCAACTCCTGAATTGTCAATTTTTTCTACTTCAACTGCTGCTGTCTGTGGCAAGTTATCCGCTGTTTGATCGGCCTGCGGTAAAACTGCTAAATTCGAGCTTATTTCCTCAGTTTTACCTGATGTTAACTCAGTCTCAGAATTGTCTTTCAGCGGTACATCGGTCGCTGCAATTTCTGTACTATTGTCTTCTTTGTCACCTGCTAAAGCTTGGCTATCAGGATTTGAATCTAGCTGCTCGCTTGGTAAACTGCTGCTCGAATTATCATCAGAATTCACACTACCTTTCTCAATCAACTCCCCAGTAGTCGGTGAATCTTTTTCCCCTGTCGGAATCCCATTCTCTAAACTATTTTGCTGGGAAGTTGCATTTTCTAAATCATCAAGTAATCCTGAAAGTGATGTTTCTAAATCCTCTGCTGGTTCGGGGTTAATATAAGGCTTAGCATAATCAACTAATGCTTTTCCTAAATCAGAAGTACGCCAATCCTTACCCGCAGCAACCACATCATCCATCAACACCGCTTTACCAACAGCACCTCGCACTTGAAAGACGAAATCATTGTAATCTTTATCAGTCCATCCATCAACTCGCAAATCTTCCATAGAGAAGGTATTTCCCTCCCCTGTAACATCAGCAATTTGACCAATTTGCATTCCATTTTCAGGATTTGCTGTCGCCATTGAGAACAAAGGACGTTTATTACCACCAATACCAGGATTGTCAAATACCTCTTGCACAGTACCATTAGGAACAATCATTACACCAAACTCATCCCCAGGAGTCATATCGAAAGTTTTAACTCCCAAATATTCCCCGGAGTTAAAGTTTTCTTCACCTAATTTACCGGAAAACCTCGCACCTTCGCTTAAGTCAGAAATAACTACATTACCCTGAACTGATTTACTCAGCGCTCTGGCAGTTGCCTCTTTGATAAATGCTTCAGAACCAGGGATAAATATCGCCATTCCTTTGAGGCTGAAGATAGCTAGTTGACCTTGATATAAGCCACCATCAAACAAGAAATCTATGCCGACTTTTCCGGTAGTATCAACCTTAAATTTCCCTGATGTAAAGGGATCTGGAGATGCAGTTAGTTCGGGTTGACTCGCCGTTGGATTTAATTCTTTTTGTGTCTCATCACTGGAAACTTCTGCTTCATCTTCAGCTTTTTTTTCTTCTTCGCCGCCATTAACTGCTGGATTTTTTTCAGTGTTGGTGGTATTGGTTGTTTCCGAGGAAGTATCAACAGGTTTTTCTGTGGTTAATTTATCACCTGCTACTGTTTCTTTTGGCTCATTAGTTATGCTATTTTCGATGACATGATTTTCTATTTTAGTCTCTTCCTCTGCTAATCCACTTTGGTGATCGTCGGGTGAATTTGTCGTTACCGTAGGATTATTGTTCGCGGAATCACTAGAACTTTCCTCTGTTTTTTTGTCGGTAAAACTTCCTGTTAAATCATTGCTATTTGTCCCGTTACTGGCAACTGTTTCTTGAGTTATTTCTAATTGTATGTCTGGTTTATCCTCAGAAGTTGGTAATGGCTTTACTTCCGGCAATATCGTTGTTTTGTCAGAAGATAAAGTCAGGCTTTCTTCCTGGCTATCTTCGGCATTACTAAGAGTGGTGATCTGACTATTACTTGGGGATTTTTCAGTGGGATTTTCGACAAACTCTCCTGTAACTAAATCTGGAATTGCTGTCGATTCTACGGAGTTAGTTAGTTGACTCGGAGAAGTTACTATTTCCTTAAATTCCGCTCCAGTTTCTGAAATTGTTGCTATCTGTGTGAGGGGGGCTATAGTCGGTTCGTTATTAGTTTCTCCATTGCTGAGTGCTGCATTTTCGGTGTTACTGGCGGCTGCACTCTCAACAGAATTACTAATAGTTGTATCTGGCGATTTGGTTGTTTCTGATATGATTTCCGATGCTGCCGAGTCTGTTGATTTATCAGGGGACTCTGTGGTAGAAACTCTCGTTAAACTATCTGTGGTTTCACTATCCGAAGTAATTGGTTTTTCTGGACTGGTTTTAGTCTCTAAATTTGTTATTTCATTTGATGATTTGTCTGGGGAAGCAACTGTTTCTTCCAAGGATTTTTCTGTGGCTGATGTTATCCCTACTTCGGAACCAGTTTCGGTAATTTTATCTGTAGAATCAGTGTCGTATGTTGTTCCTGTCAGAGTGTTGCTTGGCGCTGTTGCATCTTGATTCTCGACAGGATCTCCTGTAATTAAATCTGTGGAGTCTGTCGATTTTTCTGAAGGGTTATTTGATACAATAGTTGTTGCTGGCGGTTCGGAATTGCTACCTGTCAGGGGATCTACGACCAGTTTCTCGCTGTTAGCAACTTCTCCTAATTTCTGGCTTGGGTTATAATCGGTGTCACCACCTTTTGAGGGGACAAGTAGAGAATTGTCCTCCGCCGCTAATTCCTTGACATTTATTTCGTCTGGAATTGTCCCAATGGTGGTAGAAATGTCGAGTATTGTGCCACTGCTGGTTTTAAGCAGCAAGTCGGCATTACCAGTTAAGTTGTACAGGGTGTCTGGGTAGGTTGTCCCTACTTGTCCTGTATGGATTTGGCTACCACTGACTAAACTAAGATCGTTCGCAGGCATGATGCACTCCTCCTGACTTTATTACGCAACTGTTTGTTTATCTGTAGGTATGTCAGGGGAAAAATGCGGTTTTTACGCCAAATCGGAAAATATTACAAAACTTTACATACTTGGCAGAAAATATCCAGCCGATTGAAATCGCAGCTATGACTGGGTGATAAACCTCTGAAACCTTGATGGGTAAAGCGTTGAGACCCCTGAATTAACGAAATAGGTTGAGGTAGCTTTCCACCAAAGAGAGGTAAGTATTGTTATCGATCATTGGCGAGAAAAATGGGTAAAATAGATCAAAAGCCCCGATTTCTTTGGACATCAAACTTTTTTATGCTTCTTGAGTCCTCCCAAATCTCAACAGCGC
>NZ_JARFTR010000122.1 GCF_029167235.1 Kamptonema sp. UHCC 0994
CGGTATCTTCACCGCCCAGAGGGCGGCGTTACAATTGATTTAAGAAAAACGCGATCGCAGCAGTACCAAGCGGCACAGTCAAATTGTCAATACCAAATTTTGAGACAGACTCTAAAGTAGTAGCTACTAAACCCACAACAGCCGAAACTACCCAAGTTTGCCAAACATTGCCTTGAACAGCCAATAAAATCAAACTGCTGACAATAAAGCTCACTAAAAACATAGTAAAAGAACCTTCCCAACTCTTCTGTATCCCCCAAACTTTATAACTATGTTTACCAAAACGCTGACCAATCACAGCCGCTAGTCCATCTCCCCAAGTCATTACAAGAATGCCCAAAGCGGCATATTGTGGTAGTTGCAGCGGCCAAAACCAAGCAATCAAAACACCGATGCTGACAGCATAGAAAAATGTCCCCCAACTTTGTCGGCCAACGCTGTTAATGCTGGGTAAAATAGGAATCAAGTAAGATATAAGTGCGATCGTACCCGCCAAAACCCCCGCCCCAAGTCCCACCCAAGCCGGAATTTCCAGCCACCACGCCAGCAAAATCACATTTCCCGAACCAATGTGAACCACCTTCCGCGATACTTCTGGATCTGCCGAAGTAAACCGATTTAGCCCCTCAGCTACAAGTAAAATCAAACCTAACCAGGCTGCAATCAGAGAAATTTGCAGCCAGACAGTGGGAATTTCAGTAAATATAGACACGATACTCAGGAAAAACGCCGTTAATTAATGCTCTTCCTAGCACTATAGTAGAAATTCTACCTATGAACAATTAGCAATTAGCAATTAGCAATTAGCCATTAGCCATTTAAACACCTTTACAGAAGTCCTTGAAGCGTTTTGCCTCCTTCTGCTTAACCCGAACTGACTTTAATTTAGGTTTTTTATATTCTTAGTTTCTACTTGCAGCCAGACGATAAAAGTAGTTCCTTTATTGATATCGTTCTTTCTGACACCTACAGGCATCCACTCGGACTTTACCGGGGAAAATACTTGAACTTCGCCTTGCATTTCCTGTACTAAATCTTGTGCGATCGCTAAACCTAATCCCGTACCTGGAATTTCTGTCTCTGCTTTTGCTCCCCGGTAGTGGCGCTCAAACAAATGCTCTAAATCCTGTGGCGGAATCCCGGAACCACTATCGCTAATTCCAATACCAATTAATGGCAAATCAAGCATAGATAATTTGGGGCTTTTATTATTTCTGTCTTCTACTTTTACTTTAATATAAATCTGTCTTCCAGCCGGAGTATATTTCAAAGCATTGTCAAGTAAATTGCTCAAAACTTCTCGCAATGCTTTGGCATTAGCTTGCACAAGTGGCAAATTAGCCGGAATCTCTGCTTGTAGTTTTAAGTTGCATTCATCAGCGATCGCACGAGCTGAATCTAACAGCGGATTTAAAACTTCCGCAACCGAACAAGGCTCCAAAAAATTAGCCGCAGGTAATAGCTGAATACTGGAAAATTGCGAAATTTCAACAGGGTGAGTGTTTTTAGTCTCTTCGCTTTTGCCTTTTGGCTTCAACTGACTCGGTAGGATTAAATTTTTCTCGCCGATGTCAACATTACGATCGATGTGTTGTAGCAACTCAGAGAGGCGATCGCTCTCACGAACGATACTGACGGCTACTTCTCGATTTTTGTCTTCTACCAACAACCGCTTCATTAACAGCTTACCAAATGTTCGCAAGGCTGTCAGCGGACTTTTAAACTGGTGTAGCAAATTGTGCATCGCATCGTACTGCTGAATCTGTAGCTGTTGCTGTTTGCTCACTTGCTGCTGTATCCAATGCGATCGCCGATCTAAAACGCAGGCGATCGCTAAACTATGAGCAATTCGCTGCATCTGGGCTTCTTCTCGTTCATTCCAAGGTCTGTCTTTGCGACCACTGACCAGCAAGCCCATTACCACCCCTTCGTGCAGCAAAGGTAGCACGATTTGAGGCTGCTGCCAATTATTCTCCTGATGTTGTTCTCGATCGGATTTACTATCAACACCTTCAAGGCGATCCAGAGCGATCGCAGGTATCCCTGGCAATTTTTTTGCTGGAGTTTCTGGAGAGAGCAACCGGGGAGTCGGGTTAACTGCCTCCATTTCTTCTGGCCAAAGCGTCCAGCCCTGATTTTCTTCCCAGTCCACAGATGTTTCAGGGTAAGCCACAATCGGAATTAGCTTCGCAGCCCCCCCAGAGGCCAATTCTTCTGTCAAGTAGACTACACTAAAGGTAGCACCCAAACTAGCGATTAGACCGACCTGCGATCGGCAAAGGGTAACAAATTCAGAACTAACACTGGCAGGCATTAACATGAGCGCAGGATTTTATAAAAATATTAAGATTGTATCGATATATTAAAAAAACTTGAAGTTTTGAGCTAGAAAGGATATAATTCCCTCGGATTTGGTAGCTATAACTACACCCGTCTGTTCACAGAGGAGGTAAAGAAATTGGCCAGGAGACGCAAGCGTAAAAGCCGCCGCAGACAAGAAGGACGACGTATTCTTGAGTGTGTGCCTCAATATAGCATTGAAAGCGGCGAAGATAAACCAGTAACGGCAGCCCGCAAATTCATCCATGCTGAGGGGATTCTCCCTCCGGCCTTGCTGTTGGTTAAGAGAAACGAGCATACCACAGATAGATACTTCTGGGCTGAAAAGGGTCTTTTCGGAGCGCAATACGTCGAAGAGAACCATTTCCTATTCCCCAGCTTAAAAATGATGATGGAAGCGGCTCTAGAAAAAACTGCTGTGGGGGTAACAGGTCGCGCTTAGCTTAGCTGAAAGGATTAGCTGCAACCTTAAACCTTGATCTGGGGGTGTGGAAGCTCTTGTTGCCTTATTGAGTGCCTACTGAGTTTCAAGCCAACATTCCTGTAGGGAATATTATCAGGAGCGTTCGCGAGTTTAACAGTTGGCACTCAGAATATAATAAATTCTCTTGCAACTGGGAGGAGATGGCAACTTTTAGATTAAGGAACCATCAGCCTGCATAATCTGAGCAGTCTCTACCTGCAAAGCAAGTATTCCACTATTAACCTTTTTAATCCGCAGCTTTCAAGCCTAAAGCTTTTTGCATGGCGGCGAGTTCGTCGCGGTGGGCTCTGACGGTAATTAAACTCCGAGTTTGTTTTCCTTCCAGAGTCAATCCTTCGAGTTTAAGTGAGACTTGCTCAGATCGTCCAGCTTTTTTCCAGTAAAATATCCCGGTTAGGGGCGATACCAGCACCAGGAGGAGGAAAATTCCCCCTCTAGCAGGAACTAGCATCGACAACACCAAGCCAAGACAAAGCATCCCTACGGCACTCAGGATCGTTAAAAAAATTGCCAGAAACCAACTAGGACGGACAACCCCTTCAAAAGTAACTTGATTGCTAGGAGCATCTACGCCTGTGACTCGGTAGGATCTTTGGGAAAAATATGCTTTCAACTCAGTTGCAAAAGCATCTTCAGCCTGCTCAGAAACAAGTTTAACTTGTTCTGTTCGGTCTTTGACTGAAGCCTTGATGAAGAAAAACAAACCCACAGCCAACAGCAGAGTCAGCAAAAATGTCGATGAAAGAACGGCAGTAGTCATCTCGGAGGAGCGGGTGTAATGGAAATTCACTCCTCCTACTTTACATAAATTTAGCGGTTTAGCTTGCGCGATCGCCAAGGAGCAGATCGCGCAAGTAGGTCAAATAATGGCCTATAGGGTTTGTGCATCAAACGTAAAAGCGCTAACCCGTTTGGCCAGTTTCCAAGTCCCGGTGTCGGTGTTGAGACAGACCATTCCCCTGACCCGTGTACTCGTGCCAAAGCCGAGCTAGGTCTTGAGATTGATGCCGCCATTCCGGGAAGATTTGATACATCCGCCGGGGCCGTCCGCGCCCTTCTACTTTTTTCCAGTAACCTGCGATCACCCCTTCATCTTCAAGGAATTTAAGAGCGCTGTAGAGAACTGTGTCAGAAAGTCGGTAGATTGGGAATTCCCTTTCTAGCTGACCGATCAGCTCAGTTCCGTAAGAATCTCCGTGCAATAAGACGGAGAGAATATAGCACACTGCTAGTTCCTTGTTGAGATACACAGGGGGAGGGTCTTGAAAAAATTGATAGATATTCTCAAATTTCATCTGACTAGCCCTGTAACTATCCCCTCCAATCTATCGCGCCCACCATAAGGAATTACGAACATATTAGGCTTAGTGGCTCAACCAGCGTGGGAAAGAACCAATTTTCAAAATATTACCGGAGGCGGGAAAGGAGCGTGGCTTCAGTTCTCAGAGGGGAGTGACGTAAGGGAATTTATTCCCCCTCAGTATATGTTATGATTGTTAGAGCCTATTTACTTCAAAAGTGGACTGCTCTGTGGGTGAGTATTGGCGATTGCGGTACTCCTCTCACCCTTGCAGATCGCTGTGGCAATATTTAGTCCCTGTCTCTGACTCTATTGGAGATTTTTACTGCGATCGCCAAGCCTCAATTTAGTATGGCATGGCTCGAATCCGATTGATAGCTAAGTCTCTTCAAGTTAGATTTAATTCTTGGAGAGCAGGTAAAAAGTTTTTATTTTCATGGCTGGGTCGCGAAAGTTTGATCAAGGCAAACCGTTGTAATGGAGTTAGTAAAGCCCACTTTTCAAGGGTCAGTTGAACACCTATTTCTTTAGCTTTTTCCTCAACTATGTCTGGTATATTTGCAGTATCCATCCAAGCTGGATTGGGTTCCACTACTAAATCGGTCGCCGGGATATTTGTATATTGAATAATTAGCTTTTGTAGCCATTCTCGGTAAACTTGAATTTCATGAGGTTCGGTGCAATTTTTATCTACTAAAGCTTGACGTTCCTGGGGACTAAATTGATTCCATTGGGACAATTTTAATTTAATTCCACAAGTATCGAGCTTGTATCGCACTACCATGGGAATGCAGCGCAGGTTTGTCACAAATTCTTCTTCAAATTGAAAGTAATAAGTCATAGTTAAAAGTGGTTGTTTGTGATTTTTTAGAACTCGTGGTTATGAAGAATTTAGCTACTTATTTTGTCAGTATTTAAAAGGATGAAAGATTAATAAGTATCGGTTTAATAAGCATCGGTTTTATCAGTTAAGTTCAAAAATTTCCAATTTCCACTTCCAACTATTACTCATTTCGATTGGTTGTTTGCCGAATTATCAAGTAACTAATAGAAAGGGCAAAAATTGCGATTGCTAAACCAATTAAATCTAAGGCTGTTTTCTTTTCCAGGTCAAGAATAATAATTTTTCTAGCGACGGCTATCAAAGAAGTAACAATCACTAACTCAACATGAACAACGTGCTTTTTGAGATAAGCTGTGATATTTTCTAAGATTTCTAGAGCAATTAATACATTTAAAAACAATCCAAATACTACAAATATTTTATCTTTTAAAATATGCTCACTTTGAGTTAGCAGCTCCCGACTTAGATAAATTACCAAGTCAAAAACAGAGGTAATAATCACAACTATCATTACTAAAGATAGAAATTTAGAAACTATTGCCTCTAGAGTTTCGATGATATGGAGAAAATTTTCATCCTTGGTATAATATATAATTTTCTGGAGTATTTTTTTGAAATCCATATTTAAATACAATATTGATGTTCAAGTATAAGCTTTGCTAATATACTTAAATATTTACTTATTTACTTAATTTAAGTACCACATAATAAGTCTGTTTGTCAAGGTAGAGGAAGGGAAATCGTTTCAAAAACAAAAGCCCTTTCAGCTCAGAGTGAGAGAAAGAGGCTTTGTTTATGTTTGTGTCAAATAGAATCCCTGGCATCGAGCTATTTTCCCAGGCAGTTACCCACCAAGTATCTTCGCCACCGCAGCGTTTAACATCCGAGTTCGGGATGGAATCGGTGTGGAGCCACCGCGTCATAAACACCAGGAAAAGCTGTAAGGGTGTAAGAGCCCTGAAGACTGCAAAGAAATAAGTCATCATCAAATCAAAGTTAGAGGTCAAGCCCTCGGTCTGTTAGTGCGCCTCAGCTTCATCCCTCACAGGACTTCCACTTAACGCCTATCAACGGGTGTTCTGCCCGTGACCTTACTGGATAACTCCATGAG
>NZ_JARFTR010000074.1 GCF_029167235.1 Kamptonema sp. UHCC 0994
TACTTTTGCATAAATCCTGTAACAGTTAACAGTTAACAGTTAACAAATAGCTAATTGCAAAACTTTTCTACACACCTTACAAACATTTCTACTCCCATACCTAAAGCAGTTTCATCAAAGTCAAAGCGGGGATGATGGTGAGGATAAGCTAAATTTTTATCTGGGTTTGCCGAACCCAAAAAGAAATAGCAACCAGGTACAGCTTGCAGAAAAAATGACATATCCTCGCCACCCATAGTTTGACATTCTGGTACTACTCCCGCTGGTGTTTCTACAACAGATTCGGCTACCCTTCGTACCAAGTCAGCTATTGTTGGATCGTTAATTACTGGTGGATATAGAGAGTAATAATTCAGTTTATAACTCGCTCCGTGACTTTGGCAAATTCCTGAAATTATCTGTTCTACTCGTCTATCAAAAAATCTTGTTTCTTGATATTTTGGATTAAAATATCGCACCGTACCGCTGAGTTGTGCTGTATCAGCAATGACATTATGTGCGTTACCAGCATGAAATTCACCAACTGTTACTACTGCCGAGTCAATTGGATCGACATTCCGGGATACAATAGCTTGCAAAGCATTGACAATTTGAGAGGCGACGACAATTGAATCAACGGTTTGATGTGGCATTGCGCCGTGTCCACCTTTGCCAAAAATTGTACATTCAAAAATTTCTACGGCGGCCATTAATGCGCCACTGCGAACGCCTAATGTACCTAAAGGAAGATTGTTCCATAGGTGCAAACCAATAATTGCATCAACATCAGGATTCTTTAAAACTCCCGCTTCAATCATTGGTTTTGCGCCTCCTGGCCCTTCTTCGGCTGGCTGGAATATAATCTTAACTGTACCCTTAAAATCTTCTAAATGATTGGCAAGATAGTAGGCAGTACCAAGGGCAATTGCGGTGTGGCCATCGTGACCGCAAGCGTGCATAATTCCGTCGTGTTGAGAACGATAGCATACTTCGTTTTCTTCTTGGATTGGCAAAGCGTCTATATCGGCGCGAATTGCTAAAACTGGCCCTGGTTTACCACTGTCAATAGTTGCGACAATTCCGGTTTTAGCGATGCCTGTTTGATGTTTTATTCCCCATTTTTGCAACTTTTGGGAGATGAATTCAGCAGTTAATTGTTCTGTGAAACCAAGTTCAGGACGTTGGTGCAGTTGTCGTCGCCATTCTACTAACTGAGGTTGTAAGGCTCGAATTTCAAATCGTAGTTGCGATGCTTCAACAGAATTTAAGCTAGGAAAAGTTGAAACCATTTTTTATTACCCTTAAAAAACATTGGATTAAACTATTTAAATTTTGAAGTAGAAAGTGCCTTGACTATCGGCATCAACCGCTCTAAATCTAATTCTGAAGCCGCTTGAGCTAATTTAGCAAGGTCTGTGGGGTCATTAAGGTGGGGCAAAATCCCCAATACGGGAATCTGAGTTAAAGACTCAATCAAATCAATTGGTGTCCAATCGGCTATTTCTTGGTCTGAGCAAGGCTTGACACAATTGAGGACAATACCTTTGAGCTTAACACCAGTTAGTGTCGCGAGGGCAGTATTCGCTACGGCTTGCGCGATCGCACCTAATCTGACAGGAACAACTAAAACCGCGCTCATCCGCCAATCTCTTGCTAAATCGGCCACCGTTAATTCGTGAGTCACAGGGGAACCCAATCCTCCCAAAGCCTCAACTAACACAAAATCTCGCCGCTCCTGCAAGCTTAATAGGGCCTTCCACACGAGTTCTAATTCTACACGCCTACCTTCTCGTTCAGCCGCGATCGGTGGTGCTAACGGCGCACTAAAGTGCAACGGGTTAAGTTCCTGCGGGGATTGGTCAAGGGAAAATAAACGGGTATAGAGTTCGCGATCGCCAGTTCCAGTCTGCAAAAGCTTCAAAATTCCTAAACTGCGATGGCTTCCGTTGGCTTCGCGATCGCAGCAATACATCTGCCAATAAGCCGCCAGAGCACAAGTCAACACAGTCTTCCCTGCATCGGTATCAGTTCCAGTAATAAGTAATGTACTCATAAGTAATTGGTAATTGGTAATAGCTAATTGGTAATTGGTAATTGGTAATTGGTAAGCTTTTATATCATGTCCGGTTAAATACTTGTCATTGCGAGCCAAGCGAAGCAATCGCAACAGCTTGTGATTGCTTCGCTTCCCGCCACGCTTCGCTCGCGGCTTCGGCTTTTCGCAATGACAGATCATAAATCAAAAATCGAATCCTATAGAGACGGTGATGGTTCGGCGGAATTCTCCGGTTGAGCTGGAATGTTACCCGAAGTTGGCTCAGGAATCACAGATGGTTCAGGAGTTGGAATCGGAGATGGCTCAGGAGTTGGAATCGGAGATGGCTCAGGAGTTGGAATCGGAGATGGCTCAGGAGTCGGAATCACAGATGGCTCAGGAGTTGGAATCGGAGATGGCTCAGGAATCGGAGATGGCTCAGGAGTCGGAGATGGCTTAGGAGTCGGAGATGGCTTAGGAGTTGGAGTTGGAGATGGCTTAGGTGTTGGTTCTGGTGTTGGTTCTAGAGTTGGTTCTGGTGTTGGTTCTGGAGTTGGTTCTAGAGTTGGTTCTAGAGTTGGTTCTAGAGTTGGTTCTAGAGTTGGTTCTGGTGTTGGTTCTAGAGTTGGTTCTAGAGTTGGTTCTGGTGTTGGTTCTAGAGTTGGTTCTGGTGTTGGTTCAGATTTAGGAGTAGGAGTAGGAGTAGGAGTAGGAGTAGGAGTCGTAGTCGGAGTCGTAGTCGGAGTCGGAGTCGGACTGACAAATATCGAAGGTTTCGGTGATGGCCTCTCCCCTTGACCGTTCAGAAATGAACTCACCAAAGCCCAAGAACCAAATCCAGTCAAGATCGCTAATACTGCACCCAGCGCCGTCGCAGCCATTGAGTTATCCCAAAAAGAATCAGTGGAGGGTGCGATCGCAGGATCGGGTTTATGCTGTTGACCAGGAGTGGTATTGACAGGATCGGGCTTGCGCCCTACCGCCACCGTTGCTACTTGGGAAACATTAGACCTCACCGGGGTAGGGATAGTAGGAGGAGTTTGGGGTTGAAAATTAGGATTAGCCTGTCCATCTAGAGCTTGAACAACTTCGCTTACAGACTGAAAGCGATCGCCAGGTTGACGGCTCAACATCCGATTTAACACATAAGCAAAACCTAAACTCACCTGCGTCCACCGTTGCCAATTCCAGGTCAGCGTATTTTCCTCCAGCAGTTCTTGCGGCTCCCTCCCCGTCAGCAAAACGATCGCACTCACCGCCAAAGCATATAAATCGCTACTCGGAGTCGCCCGTCCCGTTTGCATTTGCTCCATAGGCGCATAGCCAATTTTCCCCACACTTGTTGCTGGCGCAGCCGGATCGTTCCCTTGTACCCTCGTAGCTAACTCCTTCACCACCCCAAAATCAATCAAAACTGGGAGTTGGTCGCTATTTCGCAAAATAATATTGTCCAGCGCAATATCTCGGTGGATAATCCCCTTAGCGTGAATGTGAGCCAGCACCGGCAGCATTTGCCGCAGAAACACCAGCACCTCCGCTTCCGAGAAAATCTTCCCACTTGCCTTGCGCTCTTGCAGCAGTCTGTGATATGTCTTTCCCTCAACATAATCCTGCACCAAAAACAAGCGCTGATTCTCCTCAAAATTTGCCCGAAACTGAGGAATCTGCGGGTGCTGAATTTGGTAAAGTACCGCCGCCTCCCTTTGAAACAGTTCTTTCGATTTCTCTATGGCATGAGTACCGCTTTGAATGGGAATAAATTCCTTAAGGGCGCAGCGTTCTTGAAAACGCCCTCGATCTTCTGCTAAATAGGTACGGCCGAACCCCCCTTGACCCAAAATACTGAGCAAGTGGTAGCGGTTTTGTAGAGTAGTTCCAGTGGGAATAGGCGGTTGCATAATTTTCAGTAGACACAAAAAACTGATAAGTAGAAGGAAGAAGGAAGACAGAAAGATTTAGTTATCTAGAAGGGCGAAAGCCATAAAGACTTAAGTTCCCTAGCATACTTCACACTCACTGATGTTCAGTCCAGATAGAAGCACTCTTAACTCCCCAACTGACAACTCAACACTTATAACTTCCTAGCCATTTAGCTTCGCTTTCACCATCTCTTGAATTTTCTTGCCATCGGCCTTGCCTTTAAGCTGCTGCATCGCAGCACCCATCACTTTGCCCATATCCTTCGCCGATGTAGCAGCCACAGAGACAATAATCTCATCAAGTACGGCGCTCACCTCAGCGTCAGACATTTGTGCGGGTAAATACTCTTCAATAATGGCAAGTTCCGCCGCCTCTTGCTCGGCCAAATCCTGGCGACCAGCTTTGTTGTACTGCTCAATCGAGTCCCGTCGTTGCTTTGCTATTTGTACCAAAACCTCCATTTCTTGGCTTTCCGTCAGCGCCTCTGGGCGGGCGCTAACTTCTTTTTCCAGCAAAACTTTCTTAATACTGCGGACTGTTTCCAGGCGCACTTTCTCCTTGGACTTCATCGCGGTTTTGATATCCGTGTCAATACGTTCTCTTAAAGTCATTGGCTTCTCCAGGTGTGAATGCAGGTATCAAAAATCTAGGATCTTTACAAGATCCTAGATTTTAAAATATTCTTTAATTTTATTCTCTCTCGATCTGTTGCATCATTACATCTACGTAAATTCACTTAATCCCACCTAAATCTTGGGTCTGCATCTGAAATAAACTCCTAAAAATAATACGTAATATTTTGAGTTGAAGATGGTAGGATTAGCTTAAAAAGAATGTCCTGCGAGGGGCCCTGCCGTGATCCGTTCTGCTACTTTACCGCTTACGCTTTCTGAGCCTCAGATCCCCGATCACAACCGGCTGCGGCTATTTTCTGGCTCTGCTAATACTCCTCTTGCTCAAGAAGTAGCTCGCTACTTGGGTATAGACTTAGGGCCAATGGTACGCAAAAGGTTTGCCGATGGGGAACTTTACATCCAAATTCAGGAATCGATTCGGGGATGTGATGTTTATTTGATCCAGCCAACTTGCCAGCCGGTGAACGATCACCTGATGGAGTTGTTGATCATGATTGATGCCTGTCGCCGTGCTTCTGCTCGACAAATTACAGCCGTTATTCCCTATTATGGCTATGCTAGGGCCGATCGCAAAACGGCTGGTCGGGAGTCGATTACTGCCAAGCTGGTTGCTAATTTGATTACTGAGGCGGGGGCTAATCGCATTCTGGCGATGGATTTGCACTCGGCTCAAATTCAAGGATATTTTGATATTCCTTTCGATCATGTTTATGGTTCGCCTGTGATTCTAGATTATTTGGCGAGTAAGCAATTGCCTGACATTGTGGTGGTTTCGCCGGATGTGGGCGGGGTTGCTAGGGCGAGGGCTTTTGCGAAAAAGCTCAATGACGCACCTCTGGCAATTATCGACAAGCGCCGCCAAGCGCACAATGTGGCGGAAGTGATGAATGTAATCGGAGATGTGAAGGGCAAAACTGCGGTGTTGGTGGATGACATGATTGACACCGGGGGGACGATTACGGAAGGAGCTCAGTTGTTGCGTCGGGAAGGGGCTAGACAGGTTTATGCCTGTGCGACTCATGCGGTGTTTTCGCCGCCGGCGATTGAGCGTTTGTCAAGCGGTGTGCTGGAGGAGGTAATTGTGACTAATACGATTCCCCTGGCTGCGGATAAGCACTTTCCGCAGTTGACTGTGCTCACGGTTGCTAATTTGCTTGGTGAGGCGATTTGGCGAATTCACGAAGATAGTTCGGTTAGTAGTATGTTCCGTTGAAGTTGCTGTTGCGATCGTTCGTTACCTGAACCCCCCTTAAAAAGGGGGGCTTTTGTTGTTTGGGGGTGCGATCGCTCTTTTATGCTATCGTCTGCGATGGGTTGGTTGCAGTAGCCAAAATACCTAGATTTACGTAGTATTGAATTAACGAATTGTGGGTATTGGGTGAAGATCAGTGAGTTGTTTTAGCGGAATTAAGTTATAATAAACTTGCGCTTGGTCAATGCGAGTTATTAAGGCTCAAGTAACTTGAGTGTTACT
>NZ_JARFTR010000236.1 GCF_029167235.1 Kamptonema sp. UHCC 0994
CGGTTAGAGCACCGCCTAGAAGGCGGCGTTACGGATATATTAATGTGGCAAGATTGTAGCAGATGATGGGGTTTCAATCGGAACAGTTGTAGATACCATTGCAGCCATCAATTGTTCAGGAGTGACTTTAAAAGGTAGGCGATGGATGTCAGAATTAGGATCGCAGGCAATTTCCGCCGCGTTTTGCAATTCGGCAAGAGTAATATCTGTTAAGCCTAGATCTGCTAAGGTTTGGGGTAAACCGATTTCGCTATAAAACTTAATCAATTGTTGACGCGCTGAGGCTGCAAGTTGGGAGTTTTGCAGCATTTCTTCTAGGCGCAATTGCACTAAGATCCCATAGGCTACTTTTTCGCCGTGTAACGTACCCTGGCGGTGGAGGTGGGTGAGGCCGTTATGGACGGCGTGGGCGGCTACAGTCCGACATTGAGCCCCGCCGATACCGCCGATTACACCTGCTAAAAGGGTGGTAGCGTCTACAACTTCTTGCCAGATTTCGCTTCCTGGTTGTTGGAGGGCGGCGACGGATTTTTGAAATAGGATATCACGCAAGACTCTGGCTTGTTGGACGGCGGCGATAATCATGGTTTGTTCAGAGTGGCCGCTGCTGACTGAGGCTTCGTACCATTTCGCGATCGCATCTCCAATTCCGGCTACTAATGTCCGTTGGGGGGCGGTTTGGATCAGGCTGTAGTCAAGAATCAGTAAGTCGGGACATTTGGCGAGGCTGACATCATACAGGAATGCGCCTTGGTCTGAGTAGATGTTAGATAAAGCTGTCCAAGCGGCGCAGGTGGCGGCGGATGTGGGGATAGTGGCGATCGGGATTTGGCGCTGATGGGCTAGGAGTTTGGCAGTATCTAAGGCTTTACCGCCGCCGACTCCGATGATGAAATCGGCTTGGTGGGCGATCGCGGCTTCGTGGAGGGTTTTTAGACTATTTTCGCTACAATCTTGGCCGTAGGTAGCTTGGGCCATCTGTAGGGGCGGTGCCCCCGTGCCCGCCCCATTTTCGAGGTAGGGTTGAATGGCTGCGAGGGAGTTTTTGCCGCCGACGATCAGGGGGCGGTTGCCAAGTTGGGCGATCGCATCCATTGATTGCGCGATGCCTTCGGCCGGCGCAGCCATCGCATTTTTGCCCCGGATGACACGGGCGGGGGCAATTGTCAAGGAAAATAGGTCAGTCTCGGTTTTGGTTGGGGTAGAGGTTTGAGTCATTTAGCTAACAGCGTCGTGACGGGTTGTGGATTTTATAAATTTATAGGATAACTCTAACAAGTCTTTAGCAACAGGGTCAGTTTTCGACCGTTTTTATTAAAGATTGTCTTAGGTTTGGGGTGGTTAGGTGTGATTTACTTTCCTCAATCTCTGCGGTCGTTGGTTCTCTTGGTTCTTCTATTCTGAGGAAAACTTGGTAATTTCCAGGGATAATCTCAGAGGAAACCTGTGTTGTGAGTTTGCGATCTGATGTAATCATTGCCGAGGCTTCAATAGTTGTTATTATCCTCTCTTTGTTCCTGTTTTTATGGGAAATTGAGCTATCATTGTTCGAGTCATCTGTTTTTTTGATTGTCAGGATAACCCTACGGTTTCCTGGGGAAATCTCTGATGAAAATTGTACTTGTAGGTTGCCGTCTGGTGTAATAATTCCTTTGCCTTCTATCCTGCTGATGGTCACATATCTATCGCCATCTTTGCCCGTAATTTTCACTAGAGGTTTTTGTCCATTTGGGCGAGATTGGCGAGATTTATCTCTCACTACTTTGCTAAAATCATATTCCGCTAGTAGTTCTGAGTAGTCATCGGGCATTTCATAATCATCAATCGGATTAATTGCCTTGTTCATAAATACTCCTTTCCCAGTTAGTTACCATTCTAGCACTAATAATTCTAGTTGCATTGCCTCGCTCTGTGTAAACCACTGCTAGTAGTCTTTGGTGCATAGAATAACCAATTGCTAAAAAGCGTGTTTCGCCTACAGAGTGTATTGGGTCATCAATGGAAAGGAAAAATGGATCGTCGAAAATAGTCTGTGCTTCATCAAAAGCAACTCCGTGTTTTCTAATATTGTTTGTTTCCTTTTCTCGATCCCACTCAAAATCAGTTGTCATTGTCTAGTTAACATTCTCTCGCTCCTCACCGACATCTATTATATTATGGAATAGCAGAAAGACGACTATTTTTTTGCTATTGCTGGAAATATCTTTGACACGATCGTAGCAAAATAGACTAAAATTGCCCTAACTACAAATTACCTCAATCCTTGAAATCAATGACTGATAACCATGAGATTATTGACGTACAGGAAACTACTTGCTGCATCGTTGGCGGTGGCCCGGCGGGAGTGGTTCTCGGCTTACTTTTAGCCCGCCAAGGCATCCCAGTCACCCTCTTAGAATTGCATCAGGATTTCGATCGCGAATTTCGGGGCGACACGATTCACCCATCAACAATGGAACTGATGGATCGACTCGGTTTAGCCGATCGCCTGTTAAAATTACCTCATAGTAAAATTCACGAACTCACTTTTAATACACCCACCGGAAGTCTGAAAGCGGCGGATTTTAGTCGCCTCAAAACTCGCTTTCCTTATATCACTCTTCTCCCCCAAGTCAAATTTTTAGAAACGATCGCGGCCGAGGCAAAAAAGTACCCGAATTTCAAGTTAATTATGGGTGCAAATGTGCAAGAACTGATTGCCGAAAAAGGGATGATTCGGGGTGTCCGCTATCGAGGTAAAGGGGGTTGGCATGAAGTGCGATCGCCTTTGACTATTGGCGCAGATGGTCGATTTTCCCGTCTCCGTCAACTGGCAGGTTTTGAACCGATTAAAACTTCGCCACCGATGGATGTTCTCTGGTTTCGTTTACCGCGATCGCCACAAGATGTAAAGGGGAAAGGTTTAGACGGCCGCATCCGTGACGGACACCTATTAGCGATTATCGATCGCCTCGATTATTGGCAGCTAGGTTATGTGATTCTCAAAGGTAGTTATCAAAAACTTCGCGCTGATGGTATTGAGACATTACAACGTGCGATCGTGGATTTAGCGCCAGAATTTCGCGATCGCGTCCACCATCTCAAAGATTGGTCAGAAATGGCTTTTCTCTCAGTGGAATCGAATCGACTTCCCCAGTGGTATCGCGGCGGATTGTTGCTAATTGGTGATGCTGCCCACACCATGTCTCCTGTTGGCGGAGTGGGGATTAATTATGCTGTTCAAGATGCAATCGTGGCGGCTAATATCCTCAGCCAACCATTAAAAAATGGCAGTTTACACCTGTGGGATTTAGCAGAAGTACAACGACAGAGAGAATGGCCAATTAAAGCGATTCAGGCCTTTCAAAATCAAATTCAGCAACAAATTATTGCCCGTGCTCTTGATGGCGACAAACCGTTTACATTGCCTGGTTTTTTGCGGTTGCCAATTTTGCGAGATATTCCAGGCAGGTTAATTGGTTTTGGAATTTGGCCTGTGAAGTTGAAATGTTAGGTTGTTTTGCATAAGTCCTCACTAAATCAATATCCGGTTTTAAATAACTCCTTTATTCTCTTCTTCTTTCCTCTGTATCTCGGATTCTCTATGGTTCCTTAAAAAAGGGTAATAAAACCGGATTGAGTCTCAATTTAATCAAGCAATTTACGCTTTTTGGAAAATGTCAATTTTCTCCAATTCATCCAGATGAGTTACCACCCGATGCTGCAATTGACTAAAATAAACAATTTCGTAATCATCTCCTAATTCCTTTTGAAGTTGTTGCCATAAACTAATCCCTTCCCTTTCAAAAGCTATCTCTTCTTGTTCACTGGCAAAACCAGCCGAAGCTGGATCGTCCCAATCAATAATTCCATCATAAATCTTTTGCCAATTGAGTAATCTTTCAATTGTTGCCTCACTCAACGGTAACTCCCAGGGTTCAATGTCACCACCATCATCTCTATCCCAAAGAGGATAACAATTGTAATCAGGCATTAGCTTAATTCTTTGCAACATTATTATCTCTCCTGAGTAAACCGACGAATTAAATTTCTCCTGGTAGGATTAGCGCCAACAATATAGCCATTGCTTGCTACTTCCACAGAAATATATTGTATCGTACCATTGAACTCAATTTCATAAACCGCTCGACTTCTGCCTTGATTTCCTAAAATTCTACCGTTGATGACAGCAGCCATGACAGCATCAATAATTTGGTCTTCAGGAATTCCCCTTGCTGCAAAATCCTCCGTGTGTTCCTTCCAAATATGTTGCCATCCAGAACCATCATTGCCAATCTCTAAAAAAACAATCCTACCATCTGACGATTTAGCAATCCGCAGAATGTTATCTGGGTTATGCTTAACTCCAGTCTCCCGCAATTGGCTAATTAATTCCTCTCTTTCAACCTCACTCGTCAATGCAATTACCTCTAAATGTGCGATAATTCGATATTATCACCAACTCCCTAATATGACAGAACCACAAACCGTAACCTACCGCACAGAACGCGACTCAATGGGAGACAAACAAATCCCATCTACCGTATATTATGGCATCCAAACTCTCCGCGCCGTCGAGAATTTTCCCATCAGTGGCATCAAACCCTTACCAACTTATATTGATGCCTGTATTCTGATTAAGAAAGCCACCGCGATCGCCAATGGTGAATTAGGCTGCATTCCCGAAGAAATTAGTCAAGCAATTGTGCAAGCAGCCGATGAAATCCTAGCAGGTAAATTACGCGATCAGTTCGTAGTTGATGTTTATCAAGCTGGGGCCGGAACTTCTCACCACATGAATGTTAACGAAGTCCTAGCCAATCGCGCTTTAGAAATTTTAGGCGATGAAAAAGGCAACTATAAACGAGTTAGTCCTAACGATCATGTTAACTACGGTCAATCGACTAATGATGTAATTCCAACTGCCATTCGTATCGGTGGACTTTTAGCCTTAGAAAGAACACTTTTCCCCGCTTTATCTAATGCCATTGCCGCCCTGGATAACAAAGCCGAAGAGTTTAAAGATATTGTCAAATCTGGCCGCACTCACCTCCAAGATGCCGTCCCGATTCGATTAGGTGAAACCTTCCGCGCTTGGGCACAAATTCTGACAGAACATTACAACAGAATTGAACTTGCCTCCGGTGACTTGACATCATTAGGATTAGGTGGTAGCGCTGCTGGTACGGGATTGAATACGCACCCGCAATATTGCGATCGCGCCGCCAAAATTCTCTCCCAATTAATCGACAAACCCCTGAAACCAGCACCCCATTTAATGGCCGCCATGCAGAGTATGGCCCCCTTTGTTAATGTATCTGGCGCTATCCGCAATTTAGCCCAAGATTGTGTTAAGATATCTCACGATCTGCGATTGATGGATTCTGGCCCGAAAACTGGTTTCAAAGAAATTCAATTGCCCCCCGTACAGCCGGGATCGTCAATTATGCCGGGTAAATACAATCCCGTGATGGCAGAAATGACATCAATGGTATGTTTTCAGGTAATGGGTTATGATAGTGCGATCGGCCTCGCTGCCCAAGCCGGACAATTAGAATTAAATGTAATGATGCCGCTAATTGCCTATAATTTGATTCAAAGTATCGAAATTTTAGGCAACACCATCAACGCACTCAGTAGCAAATGTCTGGAGGGAATAGAAGCCAAAAGCGATCGCTGTCTCGCCTATGCTGAAGGTAGTCTCGCCCTTGTCACCGCCCTTAACCCAGATATCGGCTATCTCAACGCCGCTGCCGTCGCTAAAGAATCTTTAGAAACTGGCAAATCTTTGCGGCAAATTGTCTTAGAACGTGGTTTAATGAGTGCTGAAGACTTGGCAAAAGTTCTCGATTTAGATAAAATGAGCGCTATGCCAGAAATAGATAGATAATGGCTAATGGCTAATGGCTAATTGCACAGGACTTATGAAAAAATATCCGTAACGCCGCCTTCTAGGCGGTAAAGATACC
>NZ_JARFTR010000107.1 GCF_029167235.1 Kamptonema sp. UHCC 0994
TAATCGTGCGTAAGTCCTTTTATATATTGCGGTCATTAAGGCGATCGCCTCCAGCAAAATACGTTAAACTATCTATTCAACTAATTGCTGTGAGGTTCCCGAACTGATGAGTGCCCCCACTACAACCCCTAACTCCGATGTTGCTATCCCTGTGGTTACTGCGATTGCGACCATCCCGCCACAAAAGTCTTGGAAAATAGAAGATAGTGAGAAACTATACCGCATTCAAGGTTGGGGCGAGCCCTATTTTTCGATTAACGCAGCGGGTCACATTACAGTATCTCCCAAGGGCGATCGCGGCGGTTCTCTGGATCTGTACGAACTGGTAGAATCCCTAAAACAGCGAAGTCTGGGTCTGCCTTTGTTGATTCGCTTTTCGGATATTCTGGAAGATAGGATCGAGCGCTTAAATTCCTGTTTTGCCAAAGCGATCGCCCGTTATAACTACAAAAATGTATATCGCGGCGTATTTCCTGTCAAGTGCAACCAACACCGCCACTTAGTAGAAGATTTAGTCCGGTTTGGTCAGCCCCACTATTTCGGTTTAGAAGCAGGATCGAAGCCGGAATTAATGATAGCTTTGGCGACGTTAAAAACTCCTGGTGCAATGCTAATTTGCAACGGCTATAAAGACCGGGAATATATAGAAACAGCCATCTTAGCCCAGCGTTTAGGGCAAACTCCAGTAATTGTCATCGAGCAAATTGAGGAAGTCCAACTCGCCATCGAAGCTGGTAAAGCTTTGGGAATTAAGCCAATATTAGGTGTACGAGCAAAACTCAGCACTAAAGGTATTGGTCATTGGGGAAATTCTACAGGCGATCGCGCTAAATTCGGCTTAACTATTCCCGAAATCATGCGTGCAGTTGACGAATTGCGGTCAGCAGAAATGCTAGATTCTTTACAACTATTGCACTTCCATATTGGCTCTCAAATTTCATCAATTAGCATCATTAAAGAAGCTATTCGTGAAGCCAGCCACATTTATGTCGAGTTGGCTAAATTAGGGGCGAATATGAAGTACCTTGATGTTGGCGGCGGGCTAGGAGTTGACTATGATGGCTCTAAAACTAACTTTCACGCCTCTAAAAATTACAATATGCAGAACTACGCCAATGACGTAGTAGCCGGGGTTAAAGACGCTTGCGACGAGCGCAAATTGCCAGTTCCAATTTTAATTAGTGAAAGTGGTAGAGCCATCGCCTCTCACCAATCAGTATTAATTTTTGACGTACTCGGAACCAGCGATGTCCCCAGAGAAATAGCTGAAGCAGTAGGCGAAGACGATCACCTAATTCCCCGCAATCTTTACGAGATTTACCAGTCAATTAACGACGAAAACTACCAAGAAGTTTATCACGATGCCATCCAGTTTAAGGAAGAAGCGATCAGCTTATTTAACTTAGGCTATTTGGGGATTGCTGAGCGAGCTAAAACAGAGCGACTTTACTGGGCTTGCTGTGAGAAAATCCAGGCGATCGCACGTCAGAAAGACTACGTACCTGATGACTTAGAAGACTTGGAAAAAATCATGGCTTCTATTTACTATATTAACCTGTCAGTTTTTCAGTCAGCACCCGACAGTTGGGCGATTAATCAGCTATTCCCAATTATGCCAGTCCATCGGCTTGACGAAGAACCAACTCAACGGGGAATTCTAGCAGATTTAACCTGCGATAGTGATGGTAAAATCGACCAATTTATCGATTTACGAGATGTCAAATCTGTTTTAGAATTGCACAAAATCAAGACAGGAGAACCATATTATTTGGCTCTATTTATGGGCGGAGCCTATCAGGAAATCATGGGTAATTTGCACAATCTATTTGGTGACGCTAATACTGTCCATATCCAACTAACTCCCTCTGGCTTCAAAATCGAGCACGTTGTTAAAGGCGATACGATGAAAGAAGTGCTCAGTTATGTGCAGTACGATTCAGAGAGTCTGGTTGAGAGTATCCGCCGCCAAACAGAGCAAGCTTTGCAGCAAAATAAAATTACTCTTGCTGAAGCCCAACTTTTGCTCCAAAACTATGAGCGTAGTCTTACTAGGTATACTTACCTTCAGAGCTAATTGTTAACTGTTAACTGTTAACTGTTAACTGTTAACTGGACTTTGGTGATGGGTTTCGCTGACGCTCCACCCATCCTACTATTACAGGACTTACGCACTTACTACGGTTTTCTGTCATTGCGAGGCTTCCGAAGCAATCCCAAACCCTTGTTATACCTTTACAATGCGTAAGTCCTGTATTAGCAATTAGCAATTAGCAATTAGCAATTAGCAATTAGCAATTAGCCATTAGCCATTAGCCATTAGCCATTAGTAATTAATCAGAATTACGAAGAATATCATCGATCGCCTGTCTTTCTTCTGGAGGCTGAGAAGGTAAAACCTGACGAGCATCAGTAATCAACCAATCAAGAGCCGCCGCTTGAACATCGATCGCAGCCCCAATTTTATCCACACAATAGCGACCAAATACCAGCTTATCCACCAAACGCACCCCCGGCCCCAAACGGGAGTATTCAAAAATCACACTATTTTCAACAGTTGCACCACTACACACCCAACAATTAGGGCCAATCATCGTTGGGCCGACAATTTTCGCGCCGTCTTCAATTCTAGTCATACCACCGATATAAACAGGGCCAGTGATATCAACTTTATCCCAATTCACAGCTACATTTAAGCCAGTATAGATCCCCGGCAATACTTCTTTGCCGGGGATTGAGACATTTTTAACTTCTCCCAAAAGCACGCTGCGAATTGCCCGCCAATAGTCGGGGACTTTGCCAATATCCACCCACTGAAAGTCCATCGAAATCCCATAAAAAGGTGCACCGATTGCTACTAATTGGGGGAATAAATCCGAACCGATGTCATACTCAACACCGGAGGGGATGTAATTAAAAACTTCCGGTTCAAAAATGTAAATACCAGTATTGATATCGGTACTCAGAGCTTCTTCTACGGAGGGTTTTTCTTGGAAGGCTTTAATCCTGCCGGATTCGTCAGTAACGACAACGCCGTAGCTAGAAACCTCTTCGCGGGGGACAGATTTCATCACTACTGTTGCGATCGCGCCTTTTTCTCTGTGCCACTTGACAGCCTGTGTCAAGTCCAAATCAATCAAAGCATCGCCACAAAGAACCACAAAAGTATCATCAAAAAAAGGTGAAAAGTCTTGGATACGCTTCATTCCCCCCGCCGAGCCCAAAGCTTTCCCGATTAACTCTCCTTCTACAATTCGCCCTTCAAAAGAATAGGCAATTTGCACCCCAAATTTCTGACCGTCTCGAAAATAGTTTTCAATTTCGTTTGCCAAGTGGGAAACGTTGACCATAATTTGATCAAACCCGTGCTTGCGAAGCAATTCCACCAAAAATTCCATCACTGGCTTTTGCAGGATGGGAATCAAGGGTTTAGGAATCGTGTGGGTAATGGGTTGCACGCGAGTACCCTTTCCGGCTGCCAGAATCATGGCTTTCATCTTTAACTTCCTCAACCCTCACTCAATTGATACCAATGCAGCCATTTAATCCCAACGATCGCGCCTTGCTGCTCGGCGGCGATCGCACCAGACATCAACTCGCTTTTAGGCGACATCGTACCAGGCTATCAATCATTTTCCCAATTTAGCTAGATTTAGTGACTTCTGAACCAACCAACCTTCTCCATCCTCCCATCTCCCCCGCTCCCCATCTGCCCATTCAGAGTGGTCGAATCTTGAGGTCTTGATAAAATTCCTCTTGAAGTAGCTCTACTTTCGACTGAGCCGATAGCAGCAGCAGCGCCCAAAAAATACCCACGCGATCGCCCTGGGGCGACGAATGAGCATCGCTACTAGCGGCAAATTCTGGAGCCGCAGAAGAGTGTAAATTCTCCTGTTGCCACAACTCTAACAGTTGTTCTATATCCAGCCAATCCCCACCCACCATCGGCCCATGTTCTGCCAAAAATCGCTCTAATTCCGTAGCAGTTTCCACCAGATTTTCCTGGTGAGCCAATTCAGCGATCGCACGAGCAGCCTGAGCCCGCACCTTAGAGCTAGTACGTCGAGGACGCGCAGGAAGGGGCGTTTCCTCAATTGCTGCCTGCATGAGCTGCAACTGCTCGATCAACTCTTGCAGAGTCACAGGGCGTTTTCGGGGTAACTGAGATACCGCACGGCGACGTAACTGCCTTTCCAAGTTTTGCGGTAACTGTCGCCCCCCACCTGATTCTTCAGATTCTAGTAACTCCCCCTCTTCTGGCAAGTCAGGGGGAGATTCCGACAAAACCAGGCTTTCAGCCTTCAGTAGCACCAACATCGACGCATACAAAAAAGCCTGCCCCGATTGAGACAAATCGGCAAAGTCAGCATCAGTACCAGGATTGCACGCGGGAGCCAGTTTACTCAAACAGCGATCGATCACTTCAATGACTTGCACATCCCAAGGGTCGATTTCTCCCTTTTCTGCTAACTCAATTAAAAGTGCAATACCCTCAGAAATCGTTGCGAACCCATTTTGGGCTGTGGAAACGCTCATAGCCTCCCTCGTTTTTTCCTGCCCTTTTAATTACTAAGAGTCTCGGCTTTCTCTATCTCAATTGATTCCGTAGGAGAGCTTAGGGATTTGCCTTCTGGAAGTAAGGGAACTTTCTCTTCTAGTTCTACCTTATAGCGTTCTATATCTTGCTCTAGTTGCTGAATACGCTGCTCTTTTTGGCGAATTTGGTGATTATTCTCGCGAGATCCTAGCATTCGCTGCATTCTCGACCACAAACTGAAAATTAATGCTAGAACTGCCCCCAATCCCGTCGCGATAATTAGCTCTACACAGAGAGGTGCTTGAAATTCGACACCTTGGATTATTTGAATTGTCGTAGGCTCGGTATTTTCCAGGCTAAAAACAACCAGAGCTAGGCAAATTAAGAAGATGAAGAAAAAGTTGAGAACTCGCATTTTTTTAATTACTAATAAGTACACTCTAGTTTAGGTAAGTTGTTGCGCTGAAGCGCAACAACTTACCATTTCCTTACTCACTTAAGCCTTCAGTTGAGAAACTTCTTGCCGTTTTCCGATCCCGATTGCCGGCAAAATTTGATATTTTAGATAACTGCCAGCAAGAACTAATAAAGCAATGATCGCAGTACCAATTCCGATCGGACTCGGAAGCCAGAAAACAGCTTCCAAATGGTTGATCTCACCAGGCTTGAGCTTCCAAATTAACTGATTTCCCGGCTCAATACTAGGAGTAATAGCATTTGCAACATTGTCAATACTTTTTGCTCCCCAAGGAGTTCTCAAACTAAATTCTAATTCCAAAAGCGGGCCCGGACTAACTAAAACATTGCCACTACTGGAGAGGAGAGAAAGCGATCGCAAATCTAATTCCAAACTCAGCCGATTTCTCAGCAACAACACTAAATTATTTTGATTAACGCTAATGTGGCATCCAAACTTAGGCAAATCTGTTTCAAGAGAATTACTAACCTGAGAATTTTGCTCCTCAACTGGATTAAAAAATTGGTTAAACTTTTCCTCTAATTCAGCCCCATTATTAAAAGGAATCCTAACAGTAACCTCGCTATCAGACAACCGCTTAGTTCTCCCTTGTAGCGATCGCACGCGGCGATCTATACTATCTAACCATTCTCGGACTGTATCGCTGCTAAAGCTAGTCAGCCTTTCTCCCAGTTTGATATGCTGCACTATCTCTCCGTGAGTTTGACTGTCAAAGTTTACTCCTACATCGTAATTTACGCAGCCGCCAAGCATTGTTAAAATGCAAAAGGCAAAGGGCAAAAGAAAGAGAATATGCTTTTTCCTTTTCCCTGTTTCATAACTATCTTTTTGCTCTTTCATATTTTCCTTTCCCCCTTTTTACTTTGTAACGCCGCCCTCTGGGCGGTAATTTAACCG
>NZ_JARFTR010000093.1 GCF_029167235.1 Kamptonema sp. UHCC 0994
CGGTTCTTTCACCGCCCAGAGGGCGGCGTTACGATAAAATAACACTAATCAATCCAATTCAGGATTGAAACTCCAAAAAGAAATTCTAAACATCATGTCATTAGCCCCATTCTCCCCAGAAGAAATCGCCGCTGAAGGTCTAAAACCTGAAGAATACGAAGAAATTGTCAAACGTCTAAATCGCCATCCCAACAAGGCCGAATTAGGAATGTTTGGCGTGATGTGGTCAGAACATTGCTGTTACAAAAACTCCCGGCCCCTACTCAAACAATTTCCTACCACAGGCGATCGCATTCTCGTTGGCCCCGGAGAAAATGCCGGAGTTGTAGACTTAGGTAATGGCATCCAACTCGCCTTTAAAATTGAATCTCACAATCACCCGTCAGCAGTAGAACCCTTCCAAGGTGCAGCCACCGGCGTTGGTGGTATTTTGCGAGATATATTTACAATGGGAGCACGTCCGATTGCTGTATTAAACTCCCTCCGTTTTGGTTCCTTAGATGATGCTAAAACTCGGCGATTATTTACTGGTGTAGTATCAGGAATTTCTCATTATGGTAATTGTATTGGCGTGCCCACCGTCGGCGGCGAAATTTACTTCAACTCTGCCTATTCTGGCAACCCCTTAGTTAATGTCATGGCTTTGGGTTTAATGGAAACACCAGAAATAGTTAAATCCGGTGCATCTGGCATCGGCAATCCAGTCCTTTATGTCGGTTCAACTACTGGCAGAGATGGCATGGGTGGCGCAAGTTTTGCCAGTGCAGAATTAACCGATAAATCAGTTGATGACCGTCCCGCCGTGCAAGTAGGAGATCCCTTCTTAGAAAAATCATTAGTTGAAGCTTGCCTAGAAGCATTTAAAACAGGTGCAGTAGTAGCGGCGCAAGATATGGGTGCAGCAGGAATCACTTGTTCGACATCAGAAATGGCAGCTAAAGGCGGAGTCGGAATTGAATTTGATTTAGACAAAATCCCAGTTCGAGAAACCGGGATGGTTCCTTATGAATACCTGCTTTCAGAATCCCAAGAACGAATGTTATTTGTTGCCCATAAAGGGCGAGAACAGGAATTAATAGATATTTTTCACCGCTGGGGACTTCAGGCTGTAGTAGCAGGAACCGTGATTGAGGAACCGATTGTGCGAATTTTGTTTAAGGGTGAAATTGCCGCAGAAATTACGGCAACGGCTTTATCTGATAATACGCCAATTTATCACCATGAATTGTTGACAGAACTGCCGGAATATGTAAAGAAAGCTTGGGAATGGTCAGCTAATTCTTTGCCTCCTTGTACAATTAATGGTATTGAAATTTCCGAACAGTTCCAAACTTGGAATGAAATTTTATTGACACTTTTAGATACACCAACAATTGCCTCTAAAAGTTGGGTTTATCGACAGTACGACCATCAAGTACAAAATAACACTGTGATGCTTCCGGGTGCAGCCGATGCAGCTATTATCCGATTGCGACCTCAACTGGAAATTGAACAATCAATAGAATATAATCAGGGAGTAGCAGCAACAGTTGATTGCAATTCCCGCTATGTTTATCTTGACCCCTACGAAGGTGCAAAAGCAGTTGTAGCCGAAGCAGCAAGAAATCTGAGTTGTGTGGGTGCGGAACCTTTGGCAGTTACAGATAATCTTAATTTTGGATCTCCTGAGAAACCAATTGGTTATTGGCAATTAGCAGAATCTTGTCGCGGTATTGCAGAAGCTTGTCGAGAATTAGGAACACCTGTCACTGGTGGCAATGTTTCTCTTTACAATGAAACCCTGGATGCTGAGGGTAAACCTGCATCAATTTATCCAACTCCTGTGATTGGAATGGTGGGGTTAATTCCCGATTTAACTAAGATTTGCGGTCAAGGTTGGCAGGAATCTGGAGATTTAATCTATTTACTCGGAAATCTGATATCAGATGATAGTAAATATCGCAATTTGACAACAGATATCACTTTGGGAGGTTCGGAATATTTGGCAACAATTCACGGCATTGTTGGCGGAAAACCGCCGAGAGTTAATTTGGATTTAGAAAGGCGGGTACAAGCAGCTTGTCGGGCGGGAATTCGTAATGGTTGGGTACGTTCTGCCCATGATTGTGCTGAGGGAGGAATTGCGATCGCGATCGCAGAATCCTGTATTGCTGGTAAACTGGGAGCAGAGGTTAATCTTAATGTTAACTTTGTAAATGGTAAGCGTTGGGATGAAGTTTTATTCGGGGAACGGGGAAATACAATTTTAGTTTCAGTTGCGTCGGAGAATGAGAGCTTTTTGGTGTCTTATTTAGAGGAACATTTGCCGAATTTGTGGCAGAAAATTGGTAAAGTTGGTAATGTAGAATCACCTTTGCGGGTGGTGACAAATGATGGTCAGTCTTTAATTAAGGTAACGATTGAGGAAATTTGCGATCGCTTTTACAATGCTATTGAACGTCGCTTAGGAGCTGCTTAATTATAGCAAATGTATAATCACATCTCAAAGCCCATTAGTGTCAACTTAAGACTGTTGCAGGCGTGCGATCTCGCTCTATGAAGCCGATATTTATAGCAGGAGGCAGGTAAGGCTAAGGCAGGAGGAAAATAAAATAATAGAAAGGGTTTGGGTGATTGAGAATGTCCTAACCGTTGTGGCGGTTGCTATACCTTCTATCTTCTACCTTCTGCCTTCTACTTATGCCCTAAGATTCTTGCCCGTTGCTATAGAAGTTTAAACTTAAAAATAATGATCGAACCAATTCCAGTTAACCAACCCCTTTTAGATGGCAATGAACGCAAATATCTCAATGAGTGTATTGACAGTGGTTGGATTTCCTCAGAAGGGCCCTTTGTCAAGCAATTTGAAGAAAAATTTGCCGCCCGCGTTGGTCGCAAATACGGAATAGCTGTATGCAACGGTTCCGCAGCTTTAGATGCCGCAGTTGCAGCCCTAAAAATTGGCCCTGGCGATGAGGTAATTGTGCCAACTTTTACGATTATATCCTGTGTAGCTGCCATTGTTAGAGCGGGTGCTAAACCAGTTTTAGTGGATGGCGATCCCCAAACTTGGAACATGGATATAGCACAAATTACTAGCAAAATTTCGCCCCAAACAAAAGCAATTATGGCTGTTCATATTTACGGCTTACCCGTAAATATAACTCCCCTATTAGAGTTAGCTAAAAAATATAATTTACAGGTAATTGAAGATGCCGCAGAAATGCACGGACAAACTTATAAAAATCAACCTTGTGGCAGCTTTGGAGATATCAGTACCTTTAGCTTTTATCCTAACAAACATATCACCACAGGTGAAGGCGGAATGATCGTCACTGACGATACTAAATTAGCAGAAAGAAGTCGTTCATTGCGAAACTTATATTTTCAGCCACAGCAGCGGTTTGTACACGAAGAACTTGGCTGGAACTTGCGGATGAGTAATATTCAAGCTGCCTTGGGAATAGCACAGTTAGAAAGGCTAGACGAGTTTGTTGCCCGCAAGCGGAGAATGGGTTATATTTATAATGACTTGCTAGCAGGTATCGCTGGTTTAGAATTACCTTTAGCCTCTACAAATTATGCTGAAAATATTTATTGGGTATACGGCGTAGTATTGAAAGATAAATTGCCATTTGATGCTGTAGAAGCAATGCGGCGTTTAGCAGAACATCAAATTGGAACGCGACCTTTTTTCTGGCCGATGCACGAACAGCCTGTATTTAAGAAAATGGGTCTATTTGAAGGCGAATCTTATCCCGTTGCTGAAAGACTTGCTAGGCGAGGATTTTATATTCCTAGCGGCATGGCTTTAACAGATGCACAAATGGAACGAGTTGCACAGGTAATGAAAGAAGTAATTAGGTAATTGATATGCAAATATTTGGTAATTATGCTCGCTATTACAATCTACTGTACCGAGATAAAGATTATGCGGCTGAGGCAAAGTTTGTAGAGGAACTGCTGGAAAAATATGCACCAAATGCACAAACCTTGTTAGAGTTAGGATGCGGTACAGGAAACCACGCGACATTGCTAGCATCAAAATACGAAGTCTGCGGTATAGATTTGAGTTTGGATATGTTGGAACAGGCAAAACAGCGGCAGCTAAATTCACCTCCAACACCAGCATTTAAACTTCAGTTTTTGCAAGGAGATATTCGTTACATCCGGCTAGAGCGCAAATTTGATGCCGTTATATCTCTATTTCATGTATTCAGCTACCAGACAAATAATCGCGATTTACAAGCTGCTTTTGCTACCGCCAAAGCTCATCTCAATCCAGGGGGAGTGCTGATTTTTGATTGTTGGTATGGCCCAGGGGTTTTGAAAGATCCGCCAACAGTTAGAATCAAGCGTTTAAAAGACCAAGAAATTACTGTAACTCGAATTGCTGAACCTGCGATCTATCCTAATGATAACTTAGTGGATGTTAGATATCAAGTTTTTATCAAAAATAACTCTAGCAATGCCGTTGAGGAAATTGAAGAAAGCCACAAAATGCGATATCTGTTTAAACCAGAAATAGATTTATTTTTGGCTGTTAATCAGTTTGAATTATTAGCTTATGGTGAATGGATGGCAGGGAATGAACCAGTAGCTAAAACTTGGAGTGTTTATTTCATAGCTAAAGTCTAAATTCAGGAAATAAAAAAATGTCTAAGCAATGTGGTATCTTTTTTTACGAGGGATATGTCGGCGTTGCTCCTACAATTATTAACTTGTCTAAAGTTATGCAAAGACAGGGATATGTAGTGACAATATACGCTACAGAGAATGACTATGCTCAACCTGGTAAAATTGGAGAAAATGTAAAAATCATTTACTTTTGCAAAGACTTTAAAATCGTCAGATTTCTAAATAGAACTAGATTAAAACCTCTAGTTCCACTTATAAAACTCTCTATTTTTTTGTTTCAAGTTTTGACTCATCAACTACGCAATCAGCAGCTACAAAGCTTAAAAAATAATATTAATATCGGCGTTGATATTTATGGAAATGTGGCAGCTATGCTGTCTCTATATTTTTTAAGACAGAAATTTTTATTTTTGTCATTAGAATTGTGGAAGCCTACAGGAATTCTCAGTAAAATGGCTAATCTAGCTTACAGAAAAGCAGCGAGTGTAATTACCCAAAGTGAAGGTAGATTTGAAAACCTTTCAAGTTATTACGAATATCGACATCCTCAACCATTTTATCTACCTAACTCTAGCTTTGCCGCTGAAAATGAGATTTTAGCTAAAAATGCGAGTAATTATTTCCGGGAAAAGTTCAACTTAAACAGACAAGAATTCCCATACTTAATTCTCCAAGCTGGGATGATTAATGATGCCGTTTTAGCAAAAACTATAGCTGAAGCATTTAATCATATTGATGACGGATATGCTTTGATTTTCCATGAGAGGAAAGAAAGACAAGAAGAGGAATCCTATATCCAATCGCTGCGAAAGCTTAACTCAAAAAACTTATTTCTTTCTTTACAACCTGTTCCTTACGAGCAAGTAGATCAAATATATGCTGCGGCAACAATTGGACTGGCTTTTTATGCAAATTTAGGTAATGATTATGCCTCTATTTCTATGGCTTCTGGAAAGTTAGCAGAATATTTGAAGCATGGGAAGCCTGTTTTATTGAGCAATTTGCCATCTTTGTGCAAGTTAGTTGATGAGTATCAGTTTGGGATTGTAATTAATAATCCCTCTGACTCGGAGGAGATTAAGATGGCAATTCAGCAAATACTAAGTGACTTCGATACCTATAGCAAAAATGCGAAAGTGTGTTTTGCTACCGAGTTTGATTTCGGTAAAAAAATGGAACCTATATTATTGTTTATCGAGGCTTTGTGAGAGTAAGTAACGCCGCCATCTTGGCGGTC
>NZ_JARFTR010000079.1 GCF_029167235.1 Kamptonema sp. UHCC 0994
GGCGGCGTTACAAGGAGTTTTGTGTAAGTCCTAATATATAAAAATTTCAAATTTTTAATTTTTAATTTTTAATTTTTAACAAGGTTTGCGTGAAAAAGGGGAATCTGGGAATGGTAAGCTATCAACAACCTTTAAATATGTAGTTCAGAGTAAAGTAGAGATGGCCGGATCAACCCAAGAACCCTTGTTATTACGGGCCGCACGCGGTGAAGTGTTAGAGCGTCCGCCGGTGTGGATGATGCGGCAGGCGGGTCGCTATATGAAAGCTTATCGGGATTTAAGAGATAAGTATCCATCTTTTCGCGATCGCTCGGAAAAAACAGATATCGCAGTGGAAATTTCCCTGCAACCCTTTCGAGCTTTTGAACCTGATGGTGTGATTTTATTTTCAGATATTTTGACCCCCCTGCCTGGAATTGGCATTAATTTTGATATTGTGGAAAGTCGCGGGCCGATGATTGACCCGCCGATCCGCTCTTTGAAACAAATCGAGCAACTTCACCCGCTGGAACCAGCAGAGTCACTGCCTTTCATCCGGGAGATTTTACAGACTTTGCGCCAAGAAGTAGGCGATCGCGCGACAGTATTGGGCTTTGTGGGCGCTCCTTGGACTTTAGCAGCCTATGCTATTGAAGGTAAAAGCTCCAAAGACTATACTGTGATTAAGGGCATGGCATTTTCAGAGCCCGCAATGCTGCATCAATTTTTGAGTAAATTAGCAGACGCGATCGCTATTTATGTCCGCTACCAAATTGACTGCGGAGCACAAGTAGTACAGATGTTCGACTCTTGGGCGGGACAGTTGAGTCCCCAAGACTACGAAACCTTTGCTCTACCTTATCAGCGCCAAGTAGTTGAGCAAGTGAAAGCTACTCACCCAGATACACCTCTGATCCTTTATATTAATGGCAGTGCTGGACTACTGGAGCGGATGCCCAAGTCTGGCGTTGACCTAGTTAGTGTAGACTGGACAGTAGATATGGCCGAAGCAAGAGCTAGGCTCGGTTCTAAAGTTGGGGTGCAAGGAAACATCGATCCTTGTGTATTATTTGGCTCAAAAGATTTTATTCGGGAACGTATTCTCGAAACCATTCGCAAAGCAGGAAACAAAGGCCACATCCTGAATTTAGGACACGGTGTTTTGCAAAATACACCAGAAGAAAATGTCGGCTTTTTCTTTGAAACAGCAAAACAAGCTGACAAATTACTTTCTTAGAACTTACGCACGGACAACATAATTTGTCAAAAGCGACCGTAGGGAAGCAATCTCAAACTATGTTTTTCGTACTTAGTGCGTAAGTCCTGTTTCTGTCTCCACCTAACATTAAGTAAGGGAAGGTAGGAGAGATGAAAGAGAAGAGGGAGTTAAAAGTATGAGGAAGGTAAACCCTCCCCATCCTCCCCATATTCCCCATCTCCCCAATCTTCCCATCTTCCCATCCTTCTTCTCCCTTCCTGCAATGAACCCGAAGCGAATTCTTGTGACAGGTGCTAGCGGCTGCATTGGTCACTATATCGCCGAAACCCTGATCCAAAATACAGACCATGAATTGTATCTGCTAGTCCGTAACCCAGACAAGCTAGGTTTTGACTTAAATGCTCGTCCTGGTATCAATATAATTCAAGCTGACTTGCGAGAGGTGGATAAATTCACCGATTTGTTAAAGACAATTAATGTGGCAATTCTCGCCGCAACTTCTTGGGGTGGCACGCAGGAAGTTTTTGATATTAATGTTGTTAAAACTATTAGGTTGATCAAGTTACTTTCTCCACAAAATTGTCAGCAAGTTATTTACTTTTCTACTGCAAGTATCCTCGATCGTAATAACAATTTACTTAAGGAAGCTGGTCAACTCGGAACGGACTATATCCGGTCAAAATATGACTGTATGTGGCAGTTATCTCGACTGACAGATGTGCCTCCGATTACGAGTGTTTTTCCGACTTTGGTATTGGGAGGCGATGCTAATAAACCTTATTCTCATCTGTCATCAGGCATACCGGAAGTAGCAAAATGGATTAATGTAATTCGCTGGTTTAAAGCTGATGCGAGTTTTCACTTTATGCACGGGGTGGATATTGCTGAAGTAGTACGCTACTTGGTTGAACATCCTCCGGCATCTAAAGAGAAGCGAAAATTTGTGCTGGGAAATCCAGAAATAACAGTTAATCAGGTAGTAGAAGAAGCTTGTGCTTATTTGAATAAAAAAATATTTTTTCGGATTACTCTATCTCCTTGGTTAGCAGATTTATTAATTGTATTGTTCCAGATTCAGATGGCTCCTTGGGATAGATTTTGTTTGGAATATCGCCATTTTAGCTATAAAGAACCTCTGAATCCTCAAAGTCTTGGGTTGCCTAGTTACTGCACTAATTTTGCAGATGTTTTAAGGGTAAGTGGGGTTCCAGGGAAGGAGTGAATGGTATAAATTTAGCGGTATTAGTTATCTTAGTAACAAGACATTTTTCAGGTGAAAGTGAGGGAATATTGTCGTGACTCAAGAGCTGATAGATTTAAGAGCGAGTATTGTTGAAGGGCGTTATGAAGATGCTTTGGTTATTGTTGATGAGCTAGAGTGGATGAGTAAAAAAGGCATTTTGCTAAATATTGAGAGTTTTCTAGTTAGAATGCTGGTTCATTTGATTAAAAACGAAGTCGAACAGAGGTTAACTAATTCTTGGGTGGCTTCGATTCGAGATTCGATTATTAAGATTCAAGATTTGAATCTAAAAGAAAATAACACTTCATATTATATCAAAGAAAATGAATGGGACTCGCGGTTAGAAATGGCTTTTAAAGATGCTATTTTTGAGGCAAGTACGGAAGTAGCTAATGGAGCATATAAACCGCGTCAACTCAGACAAATACTTGATGAAAGCAGGATTTTAACGAGAGCTAATGAATTACTGAGATTGACTTATTTGCATTCAAATCAGACATTGCGGGATGCAATAAATCAGGAATTTATTAAATTGCCAGGTGGAGAAGATTGGGTTGATTAGATTCAAGATTTATAGGTAAGCTTTTTAGCTATCTTTCTTAAAACTTAATGCGGCGATAAATTTCCGACATCGGAAGTTCTACATTTAAACTATGCAGTAAAATCGACTGTTCAATGCGATCGTAAACTTGCCATTCCCAACGCTCCTTACTATCGCGATTGCTGTTGTGATATTGCTCAATGTAAGGTTCAGTTTGACTGACAAGCAGATATTCACAAAAACTAGCAAGAGAGCGATATTTTCTAAATTTTTCACCGCGATCGTAGCCTTCAGTAGATGGCGAAAGGACTTCAACAATCAGCAAAGGATTGAGAATTTCATCCGTGCGATCGCCATTGAATTCTGGTTCGCCATCAATTACGAGAACATCGGGATAAGTTCCGTGATTAAAGCTAGGAATCCAAATTCGTAGATCGCCATTATAGGTTTGAAAGTTGGTGTCTCGCAGAGCTACATTGAGAAAAGTCGTAATGTCTACGGCTATGCGGCTGTGAGCGGGGGAACCTCCTGACATAGTAATCATCTCTCCGTTACAATATTCGTGACGTTCTTCAGCAGTTTCCTCGATCGCTCGATACTCATCTGGAGTGAGGTGAGTCTTTGTCACATCTGGAACAAGGTTTGGCGGGTTGGTTTGAGCAATGACCACGATCGCACCTCCTAAATAATTAGACCTTAAATCATTATTACCTACTGCTAGAAATCCGCCAATTGTGCAGTTTCCAACCTAATTGCTCGGTGCGGTTCCCTTAAAAAAATTGAGTGCGATCGCATCAATAAACGCGATCGCACCCAAAAAATTACCAGCCTTTTCAACCAAATGGTATTAATTGCCGATTTAATATTTGTTCAAGTTAATTCCAGCTTCCCGCGCCAGAGCATCCAAACCCTTGAGTTGTATGGTTTTAATCGCCTTCGTAGAAAGATGTAACTTCACCCAGCGCTTCCCTTGGGGCCACCAAATCCGTTTCCACTGCAAATTCGCCTCCTGCAACTTGTGAGTGCGGCGGTGCGAGTGGGAAACAGCCATCCCATTATTCGCCTTTTTCCCTGTCAACTGACATTTCCGAGACATATTACCCTCCAGATTACCGTTTTTCTTTGCGATGCAACCTTCAATTATAGATCGATTCGCACAAATAGGTCAAATCAGGAGTATCCTATCAAAATCCCCCTGTTTTCAAGCTACAGTTTATAAACTGTAGTTTTTTTCAGAGGGATTTGAGGACAATTGATTACAATGCTCGTTCAGTTAACCGCGTCAACACCTGATTTGACCGTTCCACAAAATCCTTCATTCCTTCAGCATCAAACCCTTTTTGAGCCATCAAAGCTAAGTCATAAACGTGATGGCAAATCATATTTGCCAACTCGCTAGATGGAGATACTCCGCTACCTTGAATAATCGCGCCTTGACTCAAATTAGCCAGATTTTGAATCAGCGGATGAGCCGTATTTACTACTAAGATATGTTCGTCAGGAAATCCAGCCGTTTGCTGCTGCAATAAAGCCGTCATATCCCGCAGTCGCCGCATCGCTTCTGGTAATAAAACAATTGCCGGTGGCGTACCCTGCGGATCGTCAGATTTCAAAGCTTCAGTACGAATAGTAACTGTTGGCTTACCGATCGCTTGTTGGAACAACTCTTTAATTTGTTCGCTGCGAGTTTTATTGGTATTCGGGTCAACAATCTCAGCTTCTTTTTCCTTATCAATCAGCGTCTCATCAAGTTCAGAATCAACTCGTGAGAATTTGACATCTTTATAGTCTCTCTCCAAGGAACTGATAAAGTGTGTATCAATGAAAGAGTCCATAAATAGGACTTCCAAACCTTGACTCTTGTGCAGTTCCACATAAGTAGCCTGCGATGCCGGTTCAGTACAATAAAATACGCGGTTTTCGTGGCGTTTTTGATTGCGTTCCAAATACTCCTGAAGGGTAGTATAAGGTTGTGTTGAAGTTGAGGTTTCCGACTTCGGCGTTACTTCTTGCCATGCGTCTCCATCCTCAGCTTGTACTTGCACTTCTGGCGTTACATTTTCTGATTTTTCTGCCGTTGGTTGGTAAGTCGTGCGATAAATTAGGATATCTTCGACTTGCTTCTTAAACTTCTCATCATTCAGCGATCCGAACTTGACAAATGTACCGATGTCTTGCCAACAACGGATATATTCATCGCGGTTATCGCGGTAAAGTTCTTTGAGACGATCGCCTACTTTTTTGGCAATATAATCAGCAATTTTCCTGACTGTACGGTTGCTTTGTAGGGAACTGCGAGATACATTCAAAGGAATGTCTGTGCTATCAATTACCCCTCGCAATGGCATCAAGAATTTAGGGATAACTTCTTCGCAGTGCTCGCTGACAAAGACTTGATTGCAGAATAGTTTAATATTGCCTTGAGTAACATCGACATCGGGCCGCAATTTAGGGAAATATAGAATCCCGTTGACAATGAAAGGATAATCTGTATTTAGATGTACCCACAAAAGCGGTTCTTCTTGGAAGGGATAGAGGTAGCGGTAGAGTTCTAAATAATCTTCTTTGGTGAGGTTGCTAGCAGATTCTCGCCAAGCAGCTTTTTGCTTGTTAATTACTTCGCCATCCAGTTTAATTGGCACTGGCATGAAGTCGCAGTAAGTTTTAATTAGCTGCTTAATGCGGCTGCTTTCTAAATATTCTTCTTCTTCATCTTGGAGAGTGAGAGTAATCGTTGTACCGCGTTCTGTGCGGGGAGAATCTGTCAATTCAAAGGCTGGTGAACCGTCGCAAGACCAGTGTACTGCTTGAGCACCTTCTTGGTAGGAAAGGGTATCGATTTCTACTTGTTTGGCAACCATGAAGGAAGAGTAGAAACCCAGACCAAAGTGACCGATAATTGCGTCGTTACCTTCTCCTTTGTATTTTTGAATAAATTCTTCGGCGCTGGAAAAGGCAACTTGATTGATGTATTTTTTTACTTCGTCTGCTGTTAGACCAATACCGTTATCAGAGACAGAGAGGGTTTTTTTCTCTTTATCAATGGCGAGGTGAATTTCTGGTTCGCCGATGTCGCCGCTAAATTCGCCGGAACGGGAAATCATTTTCAGTTTCGCGATCGCATCTACGGCGTTTGATACCAGTTCCCGCAAGAATATCTCGTGGTCAGTATAGAGAGATTTCTTGATAATCGGGAAAATATTCTCGGTATGGATCGTAATTGTTCCCTGTTCGAGGACTGTCATAGTTTTACTTTAAGTGACTGTGAGTATAGGATTGACGCACGATGAAGCTTAAACTTCGATCCATCTTAACCCCCCTGAAAACAGGAGGAAACCCTTGGAGGGGATGGGAATCTCAAAAGTCCCCTTTTTCGGGGAGTTCGGGGATCTTTACTTACGCACACTTGTACAGTAACGCCGCCTTCTAGGCGGTTTCTTTACCGCCTAGAAGGCGGCGTTACGTAAGTAATGCGTAAGTTCTGTCTGCGTAAGTCCTGTATTTAATGATTTTGTGCGATCGCGCCGCTTTTTTGCAAAGGGATTACCCTAAAAGGATGATTCGGTTTACCCTACTTTCAGGAAGTTGGGAGCATAACTATATCATTGATAATTATGTCATTACGAACTCTGCAAAGCAATGTCTAGGTCTTGGCGATTGCTTCGCGGAGCTCGCAATGACAGATCGGACAAGCATAATTATGTCATTAATAACTATGTCATTGCGACTATAATTATTATGTCATTGCGAGCGAAGCGAAGCAATCTCTTCGGACAAGCATAATTATGTCATTGCAACCACAATTATTATGTCATTGCGAGCGAAGCGAAGCAATCCCGAAGCAATCTCTAGGTCTTAGCGATTGCTAAAAGTATAACACCTAAGTTATCTCCTTGCCACTGACCACCAGGGTAGATACCAAGTCTTTCTTACTAAAAATCATACTGTTATCAACACAATCTATCACAATAGTATCACCCTCCACAAAGGTATTTTCTAACAACTTATTCGCCAGCGGGTTTTCTAATTCTCGCTGAATCGCACGTTTCAAAGGACGCGCACCATAAACAGGGTCGTAACCGACATCAGCGATATAATTCTTGGCCGCTTCTGACAGTTCCAAGTTAATTTTTTGATCTCCCAGCAACCGTTCAATTCTCTTGACTTGAATGCTGACAATTTGCCGCAATTCTGTCTTACTTAAAGTGTGGAATAAAATAATATCATCAACGCGGTTGAGAAATTCAGGACGGAAGTGCGATCGTAACGCCTCCGTTACCCGTTTGTACATCATTTCGTACTTAGAATCATCGCCAGCAACATCCAGAATGTAGTCGCTACCAATATTGCTAGTCATCACAATTACGGTATTTCTAAAATCAACAACTCTCCCCTGAGAATCGGTAATTCTACCATCATCTAACACCTGCAATAAAATGTTAAAAACATCCGGGTGCGCCTTTTCTACTTCATCAAAAAGTACGACTGAATAAGGGTGACGGCGTACTGCTTCCGAAAGTTGACCGCCTTCATCATAACCCACATATCCCGGCGGAGCTCCCACTAATCGCGAGACGCTATGCTTCTCCATGTATTCCGACATATCTATTCGCACGATCGCATCATCGGTATCAAATAGAAACTCAGCTAAAGCCCGCGCTAATTCTGTTTTTCCTACACCAGTCGGCCCCATAAATAAGAAAGAACCAATGGGTCTACCGGGGTCTTTCATGCCGGCGCGAGCTCTACGAATGGCGGCGGAAACTGCTTCTACGGCTTCGTGTTGACCGATGACTCGGTGGTGTAAATGTTTCTCTAATTGTAACAGTTTTTGCCTTTCTGATTCTAACAATCTATTAACAGGTATTCCCGTCCATTTTGCAACTATTTCGGCAATATCACTAGCCGTAACTTGTTCTCGCAACAGGGATGAACCTTGAGATTGTAGTTTCAATAATTCGGCTTCTTTGGCTTCGCGATCGCGCACCGCAGTCTCCAGTCTTCCATACTTTAACTGTGCCGCCTTATTCAGATCGTAAGCCCTTTCTGCCTGCTCAATTTGCACCCTTAACTCGTCTTCTTCCGCTTTCAATTGATTGATTGCATCTAAAGATTGCTTTTCACCTTGCCACTGAGTTGATAACTTTTCCTGCTTTTCTTTCAAAGCATCAATTTCAGCTTGAATGCGCTCTAACCTAGTAGTGAAACCAAGATTTTGAACCCCTTTGCCTTCACCTTCGATCGACAGTTTTTCCATTTCCAACTGCATCACCCGCCGATCGATTTGTTCTAATTCTGCGGGTTTAGAAGTGATTTCCATCTTCAATTGAGCAGCGGCTTCATCTACTAGATCGATGGCCTTATCTGGTAAGAATCTATCGGAAATATAACGGGAAGACAAAGTAGCCGCAGCAACTAAGGCAGAGTCTAATATTTTAACTCCATGATGTCTTTCATAACGGTCTTTAAGTCCGCGCAAAATTGAAATAGTATCTTCGACGCTAGGTTCATCGACAAATACTTGTTGAAATCTTCTTTCTAAGGCAGGATCTTTTTCAATATTCTTGCGAAATTCATCGAGGGTGGTTGCGCCAATACAGCGCAATTCACCTCTGGCTAACATCGGTTTCAGCAAGTTGCCGGCATCCATTCCCGAACCGGAACTTCCACCGCCACCAGTGCCGACAACTGTATGCAGTTCGTCAATAAATAAGACGATTTGACCGTCAGAATTGATCACTTCTCGCAATACTGACCGCAGGCGTTCTTCAAATTCGCCTCGGAATTTGGCCCCGGCAATTAAGCTGCCCATATCGAGGGAAAATAACTGGCGATTTTTGAGAGATTCGGGCACATCGCCGTTAACAATTCGCTGGGCTAAACCTTCTGCGATCGCAGTCTTTCCTACCCCCGGATCGCCGATTAATACGGGATTATTTTTCTGCCGACGAGAGAGCACTTGGACTACGCGGCGAATTTCCTCATCGCGACCGATTACAGGGTCGAGTTTTCCCGATTTTGCGGCTTCTGTCAAGTCCCGGCCGAACTTAGCGAGTGCGTCATAAGTTGACTCGGAATTTTGGTCTTGAACTTTTGCAGAACCTCGGATAGCTTTAATTACTTCTTCAAGTTTTTGGCGATCGATGACTTTAGCGGGAGGAGTGCGATCGTAACCGGGGCGAGGGGGCGGGCCTTCGGTTTTTGTCAGCAAACGGCGGCCAATGCGTTCATCCTCGATGAAGGCGATTAATAAATGTTCTACAGCGATAAAACCGTCCTGCCAAGCCACTCTTGCAGCTTCAGCAGCGTCTAACATCACTTCTAAGCCGCGTCCGAGGTAAAGTTGTTCGGCATTGGCGACTTTGGGTTGGCGTTTGGCAAATGCTTCTAGCTGCTGGGCTAGCCGTAGATGGTCAACCCCTGCTTTGCTGAGGATGCTATTGGCAAGGCCTTGCTGTTCTAGAAGTGCGATCGCTAAATGTTCGACCTCTAGCTGCTGATTGGCAAAGCGGCGGGCTACATCCTGGGATTTGACGATGGCTTCCCAGGCTTTATCGGTAAATTTGCTAGGGTCTGTTGGCTGCACGGTGTTTCCTCGCGATCGAAGGGATTTATACTTTTTGTCCCTTCAGATATACTCTCATAACTATGATAGAGGTTAAACGGGTGTCTGAGTCTCTTCGGATTTGGGGTCGGGGCGAAGCATTCGGGTGGTAATCCTCTTTTGTCACTGAGCGTGAGAGGAAAATAGAAATAGAACTCTCAAAGCCTTTGAAAACAATGGTTACAGCACCTCGTCCAGCCACGTAGTCGGCATTTAGAGAATTGGTATTAAATATTAAGTCCAAATAACAAGCGGGTCATCAGTTCCAGAGTATCCAATCAAACATCCCCATGTCATACGCACACCCATTTTTATCTTTTTTACCGAATGAATTCTCATTGAATTGAAAAGAATTAAATCTCCCTGGTTCGGTCTGATCTCAAGTTTTGGTTGTGCGATCTTTTTGCTATCAAGACCGAAACTAGCTGGATCATCTGTGTTGCGTGCCATATTATATTCCCTTTGAGTTGGCCATTCATCCCAAAGCACTAATTCTCCTCCTGATTCAGATGTCTTTAAATATACATTTGCCGCGATTTGATTTATGATATTCGGTTTTTCTTTATAATGTTCGATAAAACCCCATGCCATTACGTCACAATGTGGTCCGCCAGGGCTATCTTCTTTATGCTCTCTAACTATCCCAGCAAACACTTTTTTACCACCAAGTTTTGCTAAATTACAGCCATTACTCCAAATATCATCAAGTTCAACCCTAAGCCTATCAATTGGACTTATGTACGGATGTACCAGCCTCCGCATTTCTTTAATCAATGTGGGTGAATCTTCTTGATACTTTGCTAATTCAAGCTCACTTTCGCATTCATACAACTCTTGTCCTAATCGACTAACTGATGGGTGATCGGGATAAGCGCGAAAATATTTACTCTTTTTTATTCTTTCTGAAATTGTCCTACACTCTTGCTCAAGAAAATAATTCGGTACTATTACCGCATCTATTGAATGGTCTAGAAGTCCAATTAAATGCCATTCTTCAAGTTCTTTCGCAGATATTATGGCATCTTGATTTTTTCGATCGCTACCCAGCTTATTTTCATATGCAGTCATTGGTTTGCCCTCCAGGTTTGATTCAGAAATGTTGTTGCAGATAAGTATGTATACTATAAGTTACCGTTTGCCATCGCTTCCATCAATACCAGTTTTTGGTGAGCGGAATCAGCTTTTACCCGTTGCTCAAGCTGTTGCGCTTGCGCTTGCGCTTCAGCGAGAATAGCGTCCTCATTTACCGTGAGAACTTGGTAGTCTTCCACTAACAGTTTTCCCGCAACCATGACACTTTTAACTTCATGTCCTGAAGCAGCGTACACGAAGTTGGGCACGAGATTGCGAATTGGATCGAGCAGGGTTGGTGAGAGATTAGGAACGGTAAGATCGATCAAAATCAGATCGGCTTCTTTACCTACTTCAAGCGAGCCAATCTTGCGATCTAAACCAATCGCCCGCGCTCCTTCAATGGTCGCCATACGTAACACTTCCCAAGCAGGCATAATGGTCGGGTCTTGATATTTTATTTTGTTGAACAAAGCGGTCAGTTTCATCTCATTGAAGATGTTACAACAGTTGTTGCCGCAGGCTTGATCGGAACCGATCGCAACGGGGCCGCCTGCTTGCCGAAAGATATGTGCGGGCGGCACGAGACCGTCGATGATGGCAATAGCGCCCGAACAGAGTGCCATGCTAGCGCCACTTTTGGCCACTTGTATCGCTTCTTCATCTGTGGCATCTGTCAGGTGAACCGCTAGCAACTGTTCGTCCAAATAGCCAATCTCAGCTAGAAAAGCGATGGGACGCTTACCATATCGTTTGACAATTTGTTCAGTTTCCCGATCGCCCTGCGCCACATGAATATGCAGCATTAAGCCTTCCCGTTGTGCAATCTCTTTAGCTTCGCGTAGCATCTCAAGTGGCAACATATCCGCCGCCTGTAGCCCCAACATAGTGGTGATACGTCCCTCTGCCGCTCCATTCCACGAACAGGCAAAGTCCACAGCCTCTGCCATCACACGCCGCCCCGCCTTTACATCGAAGGGATATAGGTCTCCCTCCTTCCATTCCGACCAATCTAGTGGAAAGGCGTTAAACGCGGGGGCCAAAATGGCACGTACCCCAATTTCATCGAAAAACTCTCCCCAGAGGGGGTAAGGAGACTCAGAATCGCCGAATGTCGTTGTGCCTGCCTTCAGCCCTTCCAACACACTCAAGCGCGTCGCGGCTATGTTCGCTGCGGGTGTCATCTGAAGTCCATAAGGCATTGTCGCGTCCATCAGCCAATTGGTTACATCTTGTGCCACCCCGCGCAGAAGAGAACAAGTCGTGTGTATGTGAGCATCAATCAGCCCAGGCAACACCGCACAATTTACGGCATCGATCGTTTTGTGGCCTTCAAAACGACTCAGCAACGCCTCCGTCGAATCAACTGCCACAATCCGGCTACCCTCAACCGCGATCGCCCCATCGGCAATATACCCCACACCATTTCCCTGCATGGTAAATAGATGAGCGTGTATCACTAATGTGTCTACCTGTTTTTTAGTCATAAGACCTCATACATATTATTTGCATCATCAAGCCTAGTCAAAATTTAGACACTACTTTCTTTCCAGACCAAGCGCATCGGCATGGCGGATAATGCGACGATATGTTTCTGCGATCGCGGCATTGAAATCACTCAGCTTGAAAACCGTGCTAACTCCATGACCACCAGAATCTCGGTCAGGTGGATAACCATCTCGCAGAACACGAAACGATGGGAGCACAGGCCAGTCGTAGACAGAAAGTGCAATAAACTCGTCGATGGGTATGCCATCCTCGTCAGTCAGCGCAATGTACTCTTCGGGTGATTTCCCTGTTTGACTGTGGTATTTGGCATAACCTGGCATTGCTAGGCAGACAAAAATTGTGTCACGACGAGTTTCCCGCAGCATCAACAAAGTCTGAAGCGTCATTAGGTAGCTGGCTACCGTGGGGAAGTGTTTGCTAGAACCGCCCGCGACAATATACACATTGCGGCCACTTGGGTCGAACGTTTTTTGCAGTCTCCCTTGGTCAGTCACTTCGTCCCAACTTCCATAAGTATATGGATCGACAGATGTTGGTTGTAGCACCTGCCACGCGCCCAGCTCTCCATTACGCTCCATTACCCAGAACCAGGGCATATCACCACTATTGAGCAAATCGATCCGATCGGCAATCAGCTTGGGAGGCGCGATCGCCTCTTCTCCGATCCAGCCATACGCCTCCCTTTCAAGCTGGCTTAGTCTTGCTACATCTGCCATTACTGCGGGTCGAACCGTCCAGGGATAAAGATGCAGGGGGCGGGAAGCAGGGGACAAGCCCAGCTCGGTGAGTGCAAAAGACTGCACCTCAACCAACGCATCCTGTTTTGAAGTAACCGAAGATTCGATGAGAACGTCCTGTTGGTCTGCCTGTGGCACAATTTTTTCGAGTAGGAAACTGGCTAGCTGCTTAATCGTGGGATAGTCAAAAACCATCGCCACTGGCAGTTCCAACCCTGTGGTAGAACGTAGCTTATTACGCAGTTCGACCGCCATCAACGAATCAATTCCTAAATCAGAGAACCTCTGTTCGTCGGCGGGAACACTTCCGATAATCGGTTCGATTTCAGATTTGATAATGTTCTTCAATATTTCATATCGTTCCTGATGCGAAGTTTGACTTATTTTTTGTAAAAGTGTTTGACTATTTGTGGTCAAGCTTGCCTGTCGCTGCTGTTCCTCTACCAAATGCTCCAAAATAGTTGGTAATGCAACTCGTTCAGCAGGAGAGAGTTTACGATCGCCGTCCAAAAGCGCCACCAAAGAGTGAATATCACCTTCTTGCAAATATTCCATCAGCGAAGTGGACACCGCGCCACGATTTTGTGGCGATGCGGTGCCCTGAGCTTGTCGAAGGGTATCTGATGCACTGGACAGCTCGAAGCTTTGTGCAGACGGGTTTTGTGCCAAATTAGAGTCGGGAAGCCAATAACGTTGTCGCTGAAACGGATAGGTTGGCAATACCACCTTGCGTCGTTGATATCCCCGATTAAATGCGTCCCAATCAATGTCAGCGCCATGCACGTACAACTCACCCAGACTAGAGAGCATCTGCTGCGAGTCGTTCTGGCTTTCGCGCAAACTGGGCAGGTAGCAAGTAGCAGTCCCTTCTGGGGCAGTTGACTCTTCCTGGAGCGATCGCAGCGCCATACCCAGCAGGGTGGCTGTGGGACCGATTTCGAGAAAGATATTAATACCTTGTTCATGGAGCGTCCTCACCCCATCGGCAAAGCGCACCGCCTCACGCACATGGCGTACCCAGTAATCTGGTCTGGTGATTTCAGTGCCTGCCACTTTCCCTGTAACGTTGGAGACAAGCAGCAACATGGGCTTGTGATAGGTGATACTGGCTGCCACCTGACGGAATTCATCCAACATGGGAGCCATCAGCGGGGAGTGGAAGGCATGGGAAACCGTCAGTTGGCGTGTCTTGATGCCAACGGTGGCGAGTTGTTCAGCAATTGCCATCACAGAGGTGCGTTTGCCAGAGACAACCACGCTTTGTGGCCCATTGATCGCTGCAATTGACACATCGTCTCGGTAAGGTGTAATCGCTTCCTGTATACGAGCTTCATCTACCAAGAAAGAAACCATCGCTCCGTCTTGAGGTAGCGCTTGCATCAGACGACCACGAGTAGCGATGAGTTTCAGGCCATCCTCTAAAGAAAAGATGCCCGCCACACAAGCGGCCACATATTCACCCACACTATGCCCCATCACGACATCTGGTTTGATGCCCCACGATCGCCACAACTGCGCCAGTGCATACTCCAGAGCGAAAAGCGCGGGCTGAGTATAAGCGGTTTGGTGAATGGCTTCTGATTTTCCCTCTGGGTAAAGAATCGAAAGTAGTGACTGGTCGAGATATGCGCCAGCACGCAAGATGTCGTCACAATGGTCGAGTGCTTCTCGGAACGTAGGTTGTCTTTCGTAAAGTTCGCGACCCATTCCTACATACTGTGAGCCTTGGCCTGTAAAAAGAAAGGCGATCTTTGGTAACGATTTGACTTGTCGCTCCCCACCCCGCGATCGTGCAAACGCTGCCAATTGCAAACGCAGTTGCTCTTTAGATTCGGTAACTACCGCAAACCTATGTTTAAAATGTTTGCGCCCTGTGTGCGCTGTGAAACAATAGTCCGCCAGACGAACATCGGGATAGGTTTCTATCTGAGCCGCATAACGCTGAGCCAGTTCTTGTAAGGCTTTGGGTGTTTTTGCAGATAAGGTTAAAATATGCTGCGTTTGATTAATATCATTAGTAGGTTGCTCTATGTTTGGGGCTTTCTCTAGTACGATATGAGAGTTTGTGCCACTGAAGCCAAAGCTACTGACTCCGGCAAAACGATCGCTGGTAGACCAAGGTGTTGTTTCTGTTGGGATAATGACTGGCGATCGCTCCCAGTCAATGTAAGGATTGGGCTGGTGGAAGTGTAGGTTTGGTGGGATTTCACTGTGCTGCATTGAGAGTACAACCTTGATCAGGCCAGCAATGCCAGCAGCAGCCTCAGTATGACCGATATTTGTCTTGACCGAACCGATAATAAGCGGCTGTGAGCGTTGACCAAAGACTTGCCCAAGCGCACCCATTTCGATGGGATCGCCTAATGACGTACCTGTGCCATGTGCCTCGATATAGCTAATTTTATCTGGGTGTAGCCCACCATCCGCTAATGCCTGCCGGATCACCGCCTGTTGTGAGGGCCCGCTGGGCACCGTTAAGCCACTCGTGTAGCCATCATGATTGACCGCGACACCACGAATCAAGGCAAGGATATTGTCCTTGTCGGTAATGGCATCGGATAGGCGTTTGAGAACTACCATGCCACATCCCTCAGCACGGACATAACCATCTGCCCGCACATCAAATGTTTTGCAGCGTCCATCAGGCGACAACATACGCGATCGGCAGGCTCTGATAAAGCCATCTGGTGCCAATTGTGTCTGTACACCACCCGCCAAGGCCAGATCGCAGTCCTGTTGACGCAGGCTCTTGACGGCCAATGCTACAGAAACCAAAGAGGATGAACAGGCGGTATCAAGGGCCAGATTGGGGCCAGTAAGTCCCAAATAATAGGATAGACGACCGCTGGCTGTACTATGGCAGTTACCAGAACCAGAGTAAACATCTAGTTCGGAACTATTACGCATAATCAGATCGCGATAATCGCAATCACTGATGCCAACAAAGACCCCTGTCTGTTTACTAAGGCCATTGCCTGTCAGCCCAGCGCGTTCTAATGCTTCCCAACTCACCTCCAAAAGCAGCCGTTGTTGTGGGTCTAAGCTAACGGCCTCGCGCGCGGAGATCCGAAAAAAGTCTGGATCGAACCCATCTATCTGCTTCAGAAGACCAGCATAGCGTGCGTACATTTTGTTCGGTGTAGCTGGCATCGGATCGTAATATTTATCAACATCCCAACGGGTTTTGGGAATCTCACTAATTGCGTCAACCCCATTGCGTAATAGTTGCCATAATTCTTCGGGCGTATCCGCACCCGGAAAACGACAACTCATTCCGATAATGGCGATGGGTTCTCGTTGCGCGTATTTTAAAAGGTCAAGCTCGGCTTTTAGCTCCTCTATTTTATTCAATGCCTTCTTGACTATAGAAGTTACCTGATTCTCTGGCAAATTATTCATTGATTAGACCTCTTGCAAAAGTCGTCGCTGGGGTAATGTGGAGTCTGAAATTAGGCGATCGCGCCCGTCAATTATAAGCTTTCCTTATTTATTAATAGGGTTGGCCGAAGTTCGTAATTGTCTAGTCCAGCTATCAGATTAACCCTTAAACCAAATCTTTTTTCATGTAATTATCTAAATATTTTTTGGAAAATACAGCATATTCCATATAATATATGTCCTATATAGTCAAAAGAAAGCATTTACAAAATTATGTTTTTCGCATCAAGGAAACTCAAAAAAGTTATCGCAGATGCAGTACATTTGGGAGTGGTAATGATAGTCAACTTTTTTCGCCAATTTGGGTATAGCCATGAGATATTTGTTTAATAAAAAGTTCGCGGATAAAATAGGGATATAGTGTCTAAATATTGACTGATGAGAAGGCAAGTTTGAAGCTTGACCCACCTAATTCTTATGTAAAGGAGCATATCATGCAAGAAAAACGCATCGCAATGTGGTCTGTGCCACGCAGTTTTGGTACAGTGCTGCTACAAGCCTGGTCGAGTCGGCCAGATACCGCTGTCTTTGATGAAATTCTCTCCTTTCCCTATCTCTTTATCAAAGGCAAGGATCTGGGCTTTACTTGGGCGGATCTTGATTCTAGCCAAATGCCCTACACAGATTGGCAATACGTTATTGAGCGGTTAAAGGCTCCCGTACCCGAAGAGAATTTGCAATACATCATCGAGCTGTTAAAGGCTCCCCTGCCCGAAGGGAAATCGATTTGCTATCAGAAGCATCAAGCGTATCATTTAATCGAAGAGATAATGGGGCTTGAGTGGATCTTGCCCTTCACCAACTGCTTTCTGATTCGCCAACCCAAAGAAATGCTCTTATCTTTTCATAAGATTGTGCCGCATTTTACCTTTGAAGAAACAGGCTGGATCGAATTAAAACGGCTGTTTGACTATGTACATCAAAACAGCGGAGCAATTCCGCCTGTCATAGATGCACATGACCTGCTGAATAATCCGCCGCGAATGCTCTCCAAGCTTTGTCAGGCTGTAGGGGTTGAGTTTACTGAGGCTATGCTCAGTTGGCCCCCCATGCAGGTCGAGTTGAACGAAAAACTAGCCCCTTGGTACAGCACCGTAGCAAGCTCTACCAATTTTCTCCCCTATCAGGCTAAGGATGAGCCGTTGCCGCTACATCTTGTCAATATCTGTGAACGTTGCGATGAAATTTATCAGGAATTATATCAATTTCGACTTTCTTAGCCCTCTTTTGTTACTCTAGGAAGAAGAACTGGGGCAGATTGTCACCCCTAGTTTTACCCCATATTGAGTGCTTCTGCCAGCATTCGCGCAATATCATCCACGCTTTCATTATCATCTATTTTAGATTCTATTGAAATGCTTGGTGCTGTCTGTGCTGTTGATTGTGCCATTTGCTCTGTCTTTTGCATAGAGGTATCATCATCAAACATTTTTGCTACTAGGTAGTCATGTAATGAATTAAGTGTTGGGCAATTAAAGAGTAGAGTGGCTGGCAGAGGGAGTTCCAAACTACATATCAACTGATTCCGAAATTCAACCGCCATCAAAGAGTCCAGTCCCATATTCATTAATCCCTGAGAAGGATCGATTTTTTGATTAGAAGCAAAACCGAGAACTTTGAGTGCTGTTGTTTCAAGATGTTCCATCAAAAGGGCATCGCGGTCTGTCTCCGGGAGTGTTTGAAGTTGTTGTCGCAGACTGACTTTCTCTGAGGTGCTGCCTACTATTTGCTGCAACTTGGCTTCTTCTTCGTTACGCAAGTGGTGTGCAAAGTATTCATAAAATGGCATATTCATGCCAACAGAGGATAGATATTCGGCCCAATTAGTCGGTTGTACGGCAACTTGGGGAATTGTATGCTTATTAAGTTTTTGAATAAGTTCGACGAGAATATGCCCTCCTTGCTTTGGCGGAATTGCCGCGATTCCCTGTTGTTTGAATGATAAATTAGCTGCCATGCCAACTTCTGCCCAAGCCCCCCAGTTGATAGTCAAGCTGTTAGATCCCCTGGCGTGACGATAATACATTAATGAATCCAAAAACGCATTGGCTGCGGCGTAATTAGCTTGTCCTGGCTCTTCTATGAGCGATGCAACAGACGAGAACGCGACAAAGAAATCTAAGTCGAGGGTTTGGCTCTGTTGGTGCAGATGCCAAGCTCCGCGAACCTTTGCCGCCATCACCTTTTCAAAACGCTCTCGATTTTGTTGGATCAGGATGCCATCATCCAGGACACCCGCCGCGTGAACAATCCCTCGGATAGAGGTCTTGCTCTGACTTTCTACTAAAAGTCGTTCGCAATCTGCCGCATCAGAGACATCTGCAACAATCAAATCAACGCTGATACCCTCTTGGCGTAGTCGGTCGATAATCAACTGGGCTTCGTTCGAGAGCGTACCACGGCGACTGTTAAGAATTAAGTGCTTTGCCCCAGCATCCGCAAGTGCAAGTGCCACTTGCAATCCCAGACCGCCTAATCCACCTGCGATCAGATAGCCTCCATCGGGCTTGATTTCTGTTTGAATCAGCGCGTGATTTTCTACTTGATAACGAATCAACCTTGCAACATATCGTATTCCTTGGCGGTAAGCAATTTGAGATTCGCCTTCTGTGGCTTGCAGCTCGTTCAATAACAGTGGTACTCCATTTGAAAGCGTATCAAAATCCAAACAACGACAATCAAATTCAGGATGTTCGGCACGGATGGTTCGACTCAATGCCCATAAGGGTGCTTGTTCGATCTGTAAATTCGCTAAGTCATCACCAACCGCTTGACTATTTTGTGTAATTAACCATAGTTTGGGTGTCCACTCTATCTCGCTGAGGGCTTGTACCAAATGAAGAAGACCACCACATAAGTTTAGGACGATATCTGGCACTATTAAATTATTAAAGACATTTGTTAGATCGTGACGATTCCACAGATAGAGTACATATTGACAAGGCGATCCACTGTCAGTCAGAGTTTCCAAAAAACATTTATAGTCATTAAGAAAAGCGGGATTAAGTGTGACAACTGTTGTTAATTTTGTCACATCATTAAGGGCGACATCACCAAGATTTCCAGCGCGTGCAATGTGTTGCTCGGTAACAGTATATTCACGCCCAGGCACTACAAAAATACAGCGCTTTCCTTGACTCTGCAAATGTGCTGCCAAGTCCGCCCCTATTCCTTCTGGTTGTGCAAAAAGAAGCCACGTTTCTGCACCTGTTTTATTAATATCCAGCCCCTCCGAGATTAGTAGAGGTTGCGATCGCCAATCGACTGTATAGAGCCAGTCATGCCAAAAGTCTACCGCTTGCACGGCTTCGGGCATAGCAACACGATCTTCTAACCCTACAAATTCCGCGATCGCTTGCCCACTCTCATCAAACAAAGAAACATCCCATGTGTATCTATTTTTTTCTGTGGCATGAACCCACCACGTTTGTCCGCTTGCAGGCTGATAACAACGTAGTTCATTTAGCGCAAAGGGCACTGTCGGTTCTGATTTCCCACTTTGATCGCCAGACGAAATAGCAAATGGCACTTGCGTACAGGCATCCAACAAACCGGGATGAATCACATATCCGTTGAACGATCCAATGCTTTCCGGTTTTTGCAGACGCGCCAATGCTTCTCCATTGCCTATCCATACTTTTTCTAACCAGCGAAAACGAGGGCCAAAAACCAGACCTTTGTCTGTGAATGTTTGATAGAAAAGATTGCGATCGATTTCCTGCGGGCAACGTGCTTGTATTTCTTCTAGCTCCACTCTAGGAGACACTGTATTTTCAAGCTTAAATTGCCCCTTGGCATGGGTGAGGGGTGTCTCAAAATTAGCATCTGTACTGTTGCTCTCAGGTACATCCTCGGCAAAGCTGAACAATTCAAACTGCGTCTCGCCACCCAAGCGTGGCGCAGCATTAGAGGGAGAACAGGCGACTTGCACTGTGCGACTTGCTTCATCTGCGATCGCCAGAGGTACAGGGAATGTCACATCTTTTAGCAAATAGGTAGTTTGCTTTGCACTATTCCCTCCATTTACATGACCATTTGTATATGACTCGGCAATACTCAGTAGCATTGATAGATAACTTGCACTTGGCAACACAACTGAACCATAAATGCGATAGTCATCAAGAAAGGGCAATGTCTCTAGACTAAATTCTTTCTCAAAGATTGTTTCGTGATGACGCGGCAGTTTCATGCACCTGTCGATCAGAGGACGCAAGCTTTTAGCGGCCTGCTTCTGTTGGGCTGATTCTACCCAGTAACGCTGCCGCTGCCAGGGGTATGTCGGCAGGACAACTTTATGTCGCACATAGTCTTTATCAAAACCGATCCAGTCAATCTCAACGCCATGTAGATAAAGTTGACTCAAGCTCTCCAACATCTGCTGCCAGTCGCTACGATGCTCGCGCAAACTGGGCATCATCATCATTGGTGTAGAGGATGAATTCTCAGAACTTTGTAACTCAACCATGCCAAGCAGTGTGGGTTTGGGGCCGATTTCGATCGTGAAGTTGACATTCTGTTCGTGTAACACCTTAACCCCATCCGCAAAACGGACAGCCTCTTGCAAATGTCTCACCCAGTAATCGGGAGTGGCGATTTCTTCATATATTCGTCGGCCTGTGACATTCGAGATCAGGTTTAGCTGCGGTGGTTGATAGGTGATGGTGTTGGCAACTCGGCGGAATTGACCTAATATTGGCTCCATCAATGGCGAGTGAAAGGCATGAGAGACAGTCAGTTGGCGTGTCTTGATGCCTTCGGCAACTAGCTGTTGGGTAATCTGTTGTAATGTCTCCCTTTTACCAGAGATAACCACACTCTCTGGGCCATTGACGGCCGCAATAGAAACCTCTCGGCTGAAAGGTGCGATCGCTTGCTCTATGCGCGATTTATTGGCCATCACCGATACCATCGCTCCATCGCTCGGCAATTCTTGCATCAGACGGCCTCTTTCAGCAATCAGTTTGAGACCATCCTCTAAAGAAAAGACACCCGCCACACAAGCGGCTACATATTCTCCTACACTATGCCCCATCACCACATCAGGCTCAATGCCCCACGATCGCCACAACTGCACCAGTGCATATTCGAGAGCGAAAAGAGCGGGTTGAGTATAAGCCGTTTCATCAATTTGGGATGGTGCGTCCACTCCCATCTCTTGCCTGGGATAGAGTATTGAGAGGATTGACTTGCCCAAATGCGATCGCAAAATCCGATCGCAGCGGTCAATCGTTTGCCGGAAGGTAGGTTGGCTCTCATAAAGTTCTTGCCCCATTCCTACATACTGTGAGCCTTGACCTGTAAAGAGAAAAGCTATTTTTGAGAGAGAGGTCGCCTCAAAGAGCCCGTCTCCCGATCGCGCAAACGTTTCCAATTGCTGGCGCAACTGCGTTTTAGACTCTGCTACTGCTGCAAAGCGATGTTTAAAATGTTTGCGCCCTGTGTTGGCTGTAAAGCAAATATCCGCCAGACTCTCCTGGAAGCGTTCAGTTAGATAAGTCACATAACGCCGAGCAAGTTCTTGTAGTGCTTGAGGTGTCTCTGCTGATAAGGTAAAAATACGCTGCTTTGAATGAATCTCTACAGTAGACGGCTCTATTTTTGGGGCTTCCTCTAACACGACATGAGCATTGGTGCCACTGAAACCGAAAGAACTTATCCCTGCAAATCGATCGCCAGCAGGCCAAGCTGTTCGTTCTGTTGGGATGGCGATCGGCAATCGCTCCCAGTTAATGCGAGGATTGGGCTGGTGAAAGTGTAAATTAGGCGGAATTTCCCCATACTGCATGGTAAGGACGACTTTAATCAGTCCAGCAATCCCTGCTGCGGCTTCTAAATGCCCAATATTTGTTTTGACTGAACCAATAATTAAAGGCTGCGATCGCTGATTAAAGATTGTTCCCAACGCGCCGACCTCAATCGGGTCTCCTAATGAAGTCCCTGTGCCATGAGCTTCTATATAGTTAACTTGTTCTGGTGTGATTCCGCTATTAGCGATCGCTTGGCGAATTACGGCAGCTTGTTGGGGGCCATTCGGAACGGTCAAGCCACTCGTGCGACCGTCTTGGTTGATGGCTGACCCGCGAATCAACGCCAAGATGTTGTCCCCATCGGCTTGTGCGTCTGACAATCGCTTGAGCACGATCGCGCCACATCCTTCGGCTCGGACATACCCGTTTGCCGACGCATCAAAGACTTTGCAACGACCATCGGGAGACAACATACGGGCTTTTGCTAACGAGATACTTTCCTCTGGCGCTATCAGTCGATAGACTCCCCCAACCAACGCTAAGTCACATTCTCGCTGGCGCAGACTGATCAGTGACTGATGTACAGCGACCAACGACGAAGAACAAGCCGTATCTATCGAGAGACAGGGGCCTGTCAGACCTAGAAAGTAGGACAAGCGACCACTGGCTGTGCTATGAGCATTACCCGAAGCCAAATAAGTATCAATTGCTCCTTGCTTTAAGAGTATTTCACGATAATCAAGGTTACTAATACCGACAAATACGCCTGTTGCCGAAGGTGGCATCACCCCTGCGTTTTCCAGCGCTTCCCAAGTCACCTCCAATAGCAAACGTTGCTGCGGGTCAAGAGAAACCGCTTCTCGCGGTGATATGCCAAAGAATTGGGCATCAAACTCCTCAAGTTGCTCGACAAACCCACCAAAGCGAATTGACATCTTGTCTGCGCTTTCCAGATTTCCGTCTACATAGGCATCAACATCCCAGCGATCTTTTGGTACCTCACCAATAGCATCAACCCCATCACGCAACAACTGCCAGAACGCTTCTGGACTATTCGCACCCGGAAATCGACAGCCCATACCAACGATCGCGATGGGTTCGCGTTGGCTCTCCTTCAACCTGTTAACTTCAGCTTCCAGAGCCTCTATCTTGTGATAGGATTGCTTGACTAATCGTTCGTATATTTCTAGTTTTTTATCCATCTGCTTAAAGTTCTATCTCTAGTTTCGCGGCAAGTAACTGCGTTATCTCATCTATTGACGACATCTCATCTTCTTCATCAGATTCAGGCTGTTGTAGCTGCTTAGGTGCTTCGAGCAATTCGTCGGCAAGGTAATTCACGAGAACCTGTTGCGTTGGATAGTCTAAAGCCAAAGTAGAAGAAAGAGAGCAACCCAAACTGGCTTGTAACCTGTTTCTTAACTCGACAGATGCCAGCGAATCCATGCCCAGGGTAAAGAAGCCCACCTCTTGCTTTGTCAGTAGAGTCTTCGCGTCTATTCCCAAAACTAGGGCCACCTGCTCCCGAACATGAGCCTGCAAGAGAGTCATACCCTCTTTGGGCGGAGCTTTCTCTAATTGATCTCGGATATTATGCCCGTAAGCTTGGAAGCGAGAGTCCCTCTCCTGCAAGGTTAGTTTACCTACGGAGGTGTCAATATTTTTCATGGCATCGCTGAAGAACGGCTGCGGAGTCAATTGCCTTGCTAAGAATTGTGGCCAGTCGATCGGCATGACACCCACTTGATGCACCGCACTCTCGTCTTTGAGCAATTGATCGAGAATTTGCAAGCCCTGTGCAAGGGTAATGGTTCCCTCTCCCTGTTTGCTGGACAACTTATCTAGTCCAAGTCGAGCCGCAATTCCCACTTCGCTCCACGTACCCCAATTAATCGAGAGGCTCGGTAGCCCTAAGTGGCGACGATAAGAGGCGATCGCATCCAGGAAAGCATTTGCGGCGGCGTGATTGGCTTGCCCAGCGTTACCTAGCAAAGAAGTAGCGGAAGAGAACAAAACAAAGAAATCTAAAGGCTGATTTTTGGTCAGTGTATGTAGGTTCCACGCACCTGCTACCTTGGGAGCCATCACTTCTTCAAAGGCTTGCCAACTTTGCTGCTGTAGAATCCGATCGTTCAATGTACCTGCCGCGTGAATAACACCCCGTAATGGTGGGTAGGTTGCTGCTGCAAGCGATCGGGCTAGTTGTTCTGCATCGGCAATATCGGCTTGTACGACTTTCACGGAAGCTCCCAGTTGCTCTAGTTCGCTTAATTGAGCTTGCTGCTCCTCCCTCGCACCGCGTCGTCCAACCAGCACAAGGTGCTTGGCTCCATGCGTAACCAGAAAACGAGCCACCAGTAACCCCAGTCCGCCTAAACCACCAGCAATCAGATAGCTACCATCGTCGCGGATTGTGAGAGGCTGTTGTTTGCCTTCCCCTCTAGAGTTGGGGGGGGCTAAGGGCGAAAGTCTTGCTACATACCGCGTTTGCTCGCGAAATGCTATTTGCTGTTCGCGAGGTCGCGTTTGCAGATCGGGTGCAGATGTTGTTAATGCAGGCTCTGCGATCGCGAGAAGTTCGCCCTTAAGCGCTTCCACTTGCGCCTCAACTTTCGCATTGGGGTCTAAATCCACTTGCACCACCCCTAGCTCTGGGTGTTCGATCGCAATTACTTTTCCCATCCCCCACAGGGCCGATTCAACCACATTTTGAACGTGATGTTCGTTGACGGCTTGTGCGCCCAGCGTGACCAGTGATAAGCGAGGGGTTTCTGAATAGCTTGCCAGCGCTTGAATTAAGTGCAGCGTACTGCCACAACTTAAAAGATTGGCCGCGCCCAAGTCAGTTGAAACCATGCTCCAACAATGCACGATTTCTTGGATGTTTGATACCCGCTTCCACAATTGTTTCCAATCTTCAAGGCTTGTAGGAGCGATCGTAAACGTTTGCGAGTCTATCTCTGCGTACTTTTCTCCTGGCAAGAGGAGCGTACAATCCTCTCCTTCTCCCCGCAACCGTTTTGCTAGTAGCCCACCAATCTCCTCATCAGCCAAAAGCAGCCATCTTCGCGGTTTTCTGACTGCTGATTCCTTATGCGCCACGATCGCCGCCTCGCGTGGCAATTTATGCGGGCCATCTATTTCTGGCCATAAAGCAGTTGTTTGGCTGAATCCCATTTCTTGCAACAACATTTGCCAGCGATCGGGAGACAATAGCGGATGGTTGGGGCGTAAGTCACGGTCTGTAAACTTCCACCAGCCTTCTGTTAAGCCAAAAGTTATATCGGCCCAACGTGCGGGTTCGCTGTCTTCCATCAGGATCAACATCCCGCCCGGTGCCAACAATTGTCGGACATTTGCCAGCGTTTGACGCAAGTCGCTAGTAGTATGTAATACATCCGCCGCCACGATTAAATCGTAAGTTAGGGATGCAAATCCTTGCGCCTGTGGCGCTTGTTCGATGTTTAATAACTGATAGCGCACAAACGGGTAATCTTTAAAGCGCTCTCTCGCTTTGCCGATAAAAAAGGAACTGATGTCAGTAAAGACATATTCTGTGCGATCGACAGGCAGATGCGGTAACAAGTAGGCTGTGGTTCCGCCTGTGCCAGCACCAATCTCTAAAATTCGCCAACCGCGTTCCGGCGGCAACTGCTCAAGGGCGGAAAGAACCGCTTCTTGTACAAGAGTATTCGTGACACCCAAAACTTTGGCTTCGCCATAGAGCTTGCTTAACGTTGTTGTGTCGCCCGCAGGGAAGAGCAACTGTATGGGGTCGTATCTTCCTTGTAGAACTTCGGCCAATTTTGCACCGCAACGCGAGACCAGTGCGATCTCAGCTTGTGCTTCTTTTGCTTCGAGTTCATCAAGAAACACTTGTAGGTCGATCGCTTCAGGCTGTGAAATGACTTCCCATATCGTCATCGACTTTTCGCCTCGGAGTATTTCTGCTTCGGCTAGCATATCGAGCAAACGAGCGAACAGTTGCCGATGTCGATCGACAACCCCCAACTCCGATTCCTTCTGGGCGGTGGAAAAACGTTCGCCAAGCTCAAACAGCCACCCCATTTGTCGGCAAGCGTCCACAACGTAAGCCAGACTTAACCTTTCGAGTTGGGTAAAGGCGACCCCATAAGTCGCCAAATCAGCCTCGACGATCGCTGTCGCTAACTTTGTTTCGAGGCGCTTCCGCATCCGATCTGGCGTTGGCAGGTAATTCGGTAAGAGTCCAAAACGCGCTTGAGGTTTCCACACGACCTGATAAAGCCAATTTCGCCAAGATTCTGGCGATGCCTTCGGCGCGGCGTTTCGCCATCGCAACATCGCTTCACGGGACACGAGGACAGATTGCACGCCGGACATGATGGCGATCGCACGTCCCTGGTTATCAAATAAATGAATATCTGCAATCAGTTTCTTTGGTGGAAAATCAATACCCTGCCCTCGATCTGTACTCAAAGGAGGCCGATATTGGGCGCGACACCAAAGTTCTGAACTCGGACGACTATAGACTTGTAAGCGCTCCATACCAACGGGTACATAAGTCTGACCTTGGCTTGCTTCAGGATAAGATACCGTGATCGTTTGAAGTCCCGCATCCAAGAGTACGGGATGGAATTGGTAGGCATTGGACTCCTGAAGCAAGATTTCTGGCAGGCTGACTTTGGCGAGTGCCACTGCATCATGGCTTTTGGCAAATGAGACTGGATAACGCCAAAGCTGCTTCACCCCCCGCATCATTGGCCCCATATCCATCTGACGCGCCATTTCTTCCTGATAAAGCACATCTACCGATACTTCTTCGGAACAATGTGCCTGTAACGCCATCAAGTCGATGGGTTCGGTTTCTAGCACTTGCTCTGGGACGAATAGCTTACCAGAGGCATGAAGCACCCAAGAGTTTTCTTGTTCTAAAGAGAGGATTTCAAAAAAATAAGCGGAATGTTCTTTTGGGTTTAAGACTATTTGCACAGTTTTCCCTTCATCGGGAATAATGAGTGCTTGCGCGATGGACACATCTTCGAGCCAGAATGTACTTTCTGGTCTGAGTGCCTTCCCTGCTGCCAGTGCCATCTCGCAATAGGCGACACCCGGAATGATGACATTTCCAAATACTTTATGATCGGCAACCCAAATTGGGGAGTCGGAGTGGATGAAGCTTTGAAAGTAAATCTCTTGAGTACGGGACAAATGGAGCCGTTGACCAAGCAGAGGATGCTCTGCCACGCTGCCGTAGCGAGTTGGCTTGGTAGTATTTGTGGCTGGTGGTAGCGATCGCCGATCGCCGCTAATTGGCTCTACCCAATACCGCTCTCGCTGCCAAGGATAAGTCGGTAGTAGCACGCGGCGACGAGCATACCCGCGATCAAAGCCGACCCAATCGACGGGCACGCCTGCTAAGTAAAGCTTGCACAAACTGCTTAATAGCTGTTGCCAATCATCCTGTTTCGGGCGCAAACTAGGCAACCAAACCCCCTCGCCTTCGGATAAGCAGTTGCGTCCCATGCCCAAAAGAACGGGTTTGGGGCCGATTTCTATAAATATGTTTGCCCCTTGACGCTCAAGGCTCTCCATTCCCGCCGCAAATCGGACAGGCTGCCGCACGTGGCGCACCCAATACTCTGCGGTGGCGATCGGAGGTTCCTCGCTACAAGCTTCCTGGTTTGCTAATTTTCCCGTCAAATTGGAGATGAGCTTGATTTTCGGTTCCGAGTATGTCACCTCTTGTGCAACCTGCAAGAAAGAGTCCAATATCGGTTCCATTAGCGGCGAGTGGAAGGCATGGGAGACGTTTAGCCTTTCGCTTTTGATTTTCTCAGTTTCCAACGTGGCACAAATAGCAGCGATCGCTTCCTGTTGCCCAGAAATTACAACACTTTGCGGGCCATTAATCGCTGCGATCGCCACCTGCCCCACATAAGGCCGAATGAAATCTGTGACCTCCGCCTCACTTGCCATCACAGAAATCATGCTCCCATCACGAGGGAGTGCCTGCATCAGCCGTCCCCGCTCTGCAACCAGTTTAAGCCCATCTTCTAGGCTAAAGACCCCCGCCACGCAAGCAGCCACGTATTCACCCAAGCTATGACCCATCACCACGGTCGGCTGGATGCCCCACGAGCTCCATAATTGATAGAGCGCATATTCGACGGCAAAGAGGGCGGGCTGGAGATAGGCCGTGTTATCTAACGAGAGGCTATGCTCAGATGAGCCAAAAATGACAGAGAGAATAGATTCGATCCCTAAATCTTGTTGCAGGATGGCATCACAGAGATCGAGGGTTGCTCGGAATGTTGGTTCAGTATCGTAGAGGGTACGCCCCATATTGATGTACTGCGAACCTTGTCCTGTAAACAGGAAGGCGATCGTCGGCGTGGCATTTTCTTGTTGTGCTGAAATCGCACTCTGTGCAGTTTTGAGTTGGGTTTGCAAGCCTAAAATTGAATCGGCCACCACTGCCAAACGATGCTCAAAATGCTTGCGTCCTGTATTGGCTGTGAAACAGAGATCGGCTAACTCAATATTAGGGTGTGTCTCGATCTGGTGGATGTAGCGTTGCACCAGATCGTGTAAAGCTTTTTGTGTAGGGGCAGAGAGCGTTAATAGGTGATGACTCCGTTCTGGCAAAGAGGAAGTCGCTGTGGTTTCTCGCACAGGAGGTTCTTCCAGCACAACGTGGCTGTTGGTTCCACCGACACCAAAAGAACTCACGCCCGCCCGTCGCGGATGACCATTCCTAGACCATTCGCGTAATTCCGTGTTGACAAAGAACGGGGTTGCGTCAAAATCAATCTGGGGGTTGGGTTTGACATAGTGCAAACTCGGTGGAATCTGCCCATGTTGCACAGCCAACGCCGCCTTGATCAAACCAGCAATGCCTGCCGCTTCATCCAAGTGACCGATGTTGGTTTTAACCGAACCTATGGCACATTGCCGTGCATCAAGTACGCTGTCCGTACTGCGTTGAAATGCCTGTGTTAACCCTGCAACTTCAATCGGGTCGCCTAGTTTGGTGCCTGTGCCGTGCGTTTCCACATAACCAATAGTGCTAGCATCCACGTTAGCCCTGGCAAGTGCATCACTGATAACATCGGCCTGTCTATCTACGCTTGGAGCTGTGTAGCCCATCTTGAGGGCACCGTCGTTGTTGATGGCCGAACCTTTGATGACAGCCACAATGTTATCGTTATCATCCAGCGCATCCTGCAAGCGTTTGAGCAAGACCAAGCCCCCCCCATTACCAAAAAGAGTCCCCTGCGCTTCTGCATCAAAGGCGCGACAGTGACCATCCCGCGATCGAATCATGCCCTCTTCATAGAGATAGCCCCCTTTATGCGGGACAACCACCGAGATGCCACCTGCCAAAGCCATGTCACTCTCTCCACTAATGAGACTCTGGCAGGCCATGTGGACTGCTACTAATGAGGTTGAGCAGGCAGACTGCACATTGACACTCGGCCCTTTGAGGTTGAGCTTGTAGGAAATGCGTGTGGCTAGATAGCTGCGATCGTTGCCAATTTTGGCCTGAAACTGCGCCATATCCGTTTCGATAAAAGGGCGATCGGTAATGATGCCTAAATCGGAGCAGATATTGTTGAGCAGATAGGTACTCAGGCTCGAACCGGCATAAACACCAACTGGCCCTGGATACGTTTCGGGATTGTAGCCAGCGCGTTCAAAGGCTTCCCATGCACATTCGAGCAATATACGCTGCTGCGGATCGCACGCAGCAGCTTCTTTGGGGCTGTAGCCAAAAAAGTCAGCGTCAAAGCGATCGATGTCATTCAATACTGCGCCTGCTTTGACGTAATTGGGATTTTTGCAAAGTTCTGGCGCACTCTGTTCCAACTCATCATCGCTGAAGAAGGCGATGGATTCGACACCATTGCAGAGATTCTGCCAAAATTGCTCAATGGTTTCGGCCCCAGGAAAGCGTCCAGCCATTGCGATGATGGCAATATTAGATGGTGCAGATTCAGATTGGCGAGACGCAAAACGCTGGCGTAGATTCTCGTGTACGCCTTTTTGACTGTCTCCGTTTTGGCTTCCATGCCGCTGGGAGTCGATATGATTGGCCAATGTCTGAATCGTCGGATATTGAAAGAGCGCAACAGCCGACAGTTGAATGTCAAAGACGCTGTGCAATGCTTTGTGCGCCTGGGTCAAGAGCAGAGATGTACCCCCCAACTCAAAGAAATTGTCATGAATGCCAACGCTATCCAGTGCAAGATGTCTACTCCAAATTTCTGCCAGACGTTGCTCCGTCTGCGTATGGGGCTTGACCAATGGTGTGGACAAAGCTGGACGCGCACGCTTGGGAACAGGCAAGGCATGGCGATCGCGCTTTCCACTGGGGGTCAACGGCATAACGTCGAGCTGGATAAATTGGGAGGGTATCATGTGTTCTGGCAGCGCCTCTTCTAAATGTCGCCGCCAGATGGGTTCTAGTTCATCGAAACTGACTCCATCTGTATCGTTTTTGATGACATACCCCACCAACTGCGTATCACCTGCAACCTCCCGTGCCACAACGACACATTCGCGCACAGCCTGGTGACGTGCCAACACAGTCTCGATTTCACCTAGCTCTACACGGAAGCCACGAATCTTGACTTGATGATCCATGCGTCCCAAATGCTCGATCGTGCCGTCGGGCAGGTAGCGTGCTAGATCGCCCGTGCGGTAGAGTTTTCCTCCCTGCCCGTTAGCCTCAGTGGATTCCTGAAATAGATTGGGGATAAATTTCTCATTCGTCAGGTCAGGCAGATTGTGATAGCCACGGGCTACACCAATACCACCAACATAGAACTCACCCTCTTCACCAACAGGCACAGGTTGCTGGGCCTCATCGAGAATATACACTTGAACATTGTGCAGCGGACACCCCACTGGCACCACCATCGGCCAACTCTCTGGATCGCCATCTAAGGTATGGGTGGTGGCATCTTGAAATTCCGTTGCCCCATAGTGATTGTGCAAGATGGCACCGGTCTGTCGAAAGAGGTTGGCGACGGCGGGTGTAACGCGCATCTGTTCGCCTGTGGTGATGACTTCGCAAAGCGCAGTTGGGATGTGGCTGCTTCCATCGACAGCCTCGGCTAACTGTAGCAGCGCGGTGACGGGCAGGAACAATTTCTCGATCGCCTGTTGGCTGATGAACTCGGCCAGCGCAAAGGGATTTTGGCGTACTGCCTCTGGAACTAAGACCAGCGTCCCGCCGAGACAGAGGGTGGAGAATATCTCATGGAAAGAGAAGTCAAAGCTGACTGCACAAAATTGCAACGTCCTGACACCCCGAACCGATCGCCGCGTCTGCTGATGCCACCAGAGCATATTGACCAGCGAGCGATGTTCCATCAAAACCCCTTTGGGATTGCCAGTGGAACCAGAGGTGTAGATGCAGTAAGCGAGATTGTTGGGAGAAACTTCTGTTTGTAGCGTGTCAGAGACCGTCTTTTCTTGAAAAACCTCAAACTCTCCATCCAAACAAACAAGCTGGCACCCTCGCAGCGCAGGTACGGTTGACGCAAGTTTCTGGGCAAGGTTGTTTGAGCTCAGCAACACACCTGCGCCAGAGTCGCGCAACATATAGTTGATGCGATCGGCAGGATAACCCGCATCTAACGGCACGTATGCACATCCAGCCTTCAGGATACCCAACAGACCAATGAACAGTTCAGCCGATCGCTCAATGCAGATGGCGATGAGGTCATCAGGCTGGCAGTCTAGGGACAAGAGATGCTGGGCTACGTAGTTAGCGCGTACATTTAGTTCCCCATAGGTAAGAGATTGCCCCTCCTCAATGAGTGCGATCGCGTCCGGTTGTTCTGAAACTTGTTGCTCAAACAATTGGTGAACGCAGATATCTGGAAACTCAGCTTGCGTTGCGTTCCAATCAAATAAAACCTGTTGACGTTCTTTCTCTGTCATGGGTGGAGGGCCTTCTACATAATTAAGCAGGACACGCCATTGGTTGTTGCAGCTAGCGGCGTGTAGTTTAGTTTAGGGAAGTAATCCTCACAGGTTCCCCTGCGACGGATATCCCACGTTGCACAGTGCAGAGAGCCGCCAAACTCATAGACATTGCGGAAGGGAATCGGGTAGACCTCAAAGCCATGCTTGTCGAGCAAATCATGGAGCCGATGCTCTTGCGCTTCGCAGATGACCTTCTTGGGTGAGATGCTCAACACATTCATCGCCAACCATTTGCTTGACTGGCAGAACATGGGCATCTCCTCGTTGCTTGAAGTGGGGGATGGTGCTTCGATGAATTGCCAATCGTTGTCCATGAAGACTTTCTCTTCGCCCTCTTTGATGGGGCGCTCTGGATTCGTTAGCACAACGCCAGGTGCCAACGGGACAAAGGTACAGTCAATGTGGGAGGGAAAAAGATCTAGTGGGAAGTGAACATCATGCACGCGGAAGCCACGTGGCTCCAAATGCCGTTTGAGCCAGAGAATTCCTAGACGATTGGTCGTCATGGACTCCTGCACAAAGATATCACAGCCAAAGCGGCTACAGTCTGCCGCGTCAAAAATCACCTCATCCTGAGTTATGCAAAATTCAAAATCGTGCATACGCTTAAAGCGCTCTTCTAGCGGCCACTCCCAAAACTCTTCGCGATACATGGCATCCTGCATGGTCGGTTTGGGCGCACTATTCCAGATCATATAAGGATCGTTGTGCCAATATTCGTAGACCAGCTTACGATAAGGCAGATACTCGAAGAAACGCGATCGCCGTGACATAGTTGCTTCGAGAATTTCGTTGCCAAAGGTGATCAGAACATCACGCGGGCAGACAGCACAATATTGATTCTCTACCTCAAAGAGCGGTGTCTTCACAGACACGCCAAAGTTATGTTTCTCTGGGCGGCGCACAGTTACGCAGTGTGATTCTAGAAGTGTTACCAGCCCATTCAACTCCTCATTAGCTTTCTCTGTGACTTCTTGCTTTTTGAACCCCCTGGGGAAAGGTAATATTTCCGCAATGTTTTTGTCGCGTAAAGTGGGGCGGTTGCCTGGCTCAGTCGGTTCAAAATAGGCATCATCTGCAATCCCGACCACTATCTCTTCTAGTTCATCCCATTCATTCCAGGCATTAACAATTCTTTTTTGCATATCTCGCGCTACATTTTTGGGGTTAGTTGTTGGTTGTTTGTTGTTCTTAGTACATTTAACCATTAGTTTATCAATGACCTTTAATCCTGACCTACCTCCACTTTTTCAGCTACCATCTTTTGACTGGTTTCTTCTATAGTTAAAGTCAAGGTGCGAGAAGCTTCTAAAGCTGGAATAGATACACTATTCTCCTCAACATCACTGATATATGTTCTGGCCATCTGGACTCCAAACATCAGCATTCCAATAGCGTTGAACAAAAAGAAAGCCAACCACAAGATATGGTTGCTCTCAAATTTAACTGCGGCTACATCCGCAGGTAAAAATCCTACACTAACCGCGACTAAGCTAACATTGCGGAGGATATTCCCTTGAGCCAAACCCAAGAAGTACCCACTTAGTATGCAATATACTGAATTGCATACTAGGAGAAGTACCAACCAGGGAATAAAAATATCAATATTCTCAATGATTTCCGCGTGGTTGGTTAACAACCCAAAAACAGTATCGGGAAATAGCCAACACACTCCGCCGAAAACCAGACTCACCAGCAGAGCCATTCCCACAGAAACTTTTGCCAGGGGTACTAACTGTTCTGTGGCTCCTTTCCCTTTAAAGTTTCCTGCCAGAGTTTCTGTACCGAATCCCAATCCTTCAACAATGTAGAGACTCAAACTCCATATTTGTAAGAGTAAGGCATTTTGAGCGTAGATAATTGTCCCCATTTGCGCCCCCTCGTAGTTAAACGTTAAGGCGGTAAACATAAAAACTAAATTGCTGACAAAGATGTTTCCATTGAGAGTTAAGTTGGAGCGTATAGCTTTTATGTCCCAAATTTTTCCAGCTATTTCTCGTACCTCTGGCCAAGGGATTTCTTTGCACACAAAAAACAATCCCACCAATAGGGTGAGATATTGACTTGTAGCAGAAGCCACTCCTGCCCCCATGCTCGACCAGTCTAAGTGGATAATAAACAAGTAATCGAGTGCGATATTGGCAGCATTGCCCACAACCGACAACAGCACAACTAAGCCATTTTTTTCCCGTCCCAGAAACCAGCCAAGCAGGACAAAGTTGAGCAAAATGGCAGGCGCTCCCCAACTCTGGGTGTTAAAATACGCTTGAGCTGAAGACTTAACCTCTGGGGCGACATCTAGTATAGAAAATCCCACCACCCCCAACGGGTACTGCAACATTACGATCGCAACCCCCAGCACCAAAGCGATTAAAGCATTACGCAGTCCCACCAACAGCACACCCTCTCGGTCATCTCGTCCGACTGCTTGTGCTGTTATCCCAGTGGTACCCATTCGTAAAAATGATAAAACAAAGTAGAGAAAGTTAAGCAGGTTTCCAGCTAGGGCTACTCCAGCTAGGTGGTGGATTTCCGAGAGATGACCTAAGAACATGATACTGACTAAATTAGCCAGCGGTACCATAATATTCGATAGGACGTTGGTAAAAGCTAGTCTGAAGTAGCGGGGTATAAAGTCATACTGGCTTGGAAACGTCTTTCGTGGCATACATTTCAGATTTATACGTCAACTGACGACGAAATTCATAAAATCCACAATCGGAAATGGCTGCCGCTAACTTATGATTAGCAATCATCCCGCTCACATTCAAATCTTCGATGCGAATGTGAGCATATTTTTGGCTAATTTCTGTTGTGGTTTTCTGCAAGAAATCACGGCGTTGATTAGCGACTTTCGCGTGAATTTTAGCAACTCTACGATAGTGTTTGTGAGCATTTTTTGATGCTTTTACATCTAACTTTCTGTTGCCCAATTCTTTTTTTCGATTTCTCCACTGTTCTTTGCTCAGCTTGGTTTTCGCTTGAGTGAGTGGACGAGGAGACTCGTAAGAATTGCCATCAGAAAGAGTCGCAAATGTTGATACCCCTAAGTCAATTCCCACTGGTTCAGGAACGGGATGAAACATTGGTGGTATTTTTTCGGCTTTAATAGCAAAGGATACATACCATTTATCCGCCGTGCGAGAGATGGTAAACGTCTGCGCTACGCAGGGAAATGGGATAAATTCTTTGAGTCGAAATGTTCCGAGAGTCGGAATTTTAATTGACTTATTAGCTGTCAATAAAAGTGAGTGATTCCAATCAGCAGCATCCACAGTGAATGAATCACCATCTTTTTTTCTTTTGAATTTAGGGAACTCTCCTAATCCTTTGAAGAAACGGGATAAAGCCTCCTTAAAATGCCGGAATGTCATTTTGTAAACCCTAGAAGACAGGGTGTTAGTCCATTGATATTCCGGCATCTTTTTGACATGGTTGGTGAAAACTCTTTCGATTGCTGCTACTTTTTTTGTGCTACCACCTGGGAGGTTTTTCACTTCTTGATAAAGGCTCAATGCGTAGTTGTAGCAAAATCTAGCGTAACCAGAATGTCGCGCCATCAAGGTACGTTCCTTATTATTGAGTTTGAGTTCGAGTTTGATGGCGTACATAATCTCAATTACCGTTTTTGATTTCTCCTCATTTAGTCGTCATAGTACAGTTTTTAGGTAGATTTGAGCAGATTTAGGTAGACTTTTGCAAACAGTTGTTACCCCCCAATATAGTTCCTAAACTCCCTTTTTTGGGCTTGATGTGTCCAGAGAACATCAAAGCGTTTACACCATCTATGGAAGCAAGGAGGCATGGCGGCGGAAGTTGGCTCTTTCATCACTCAAGCTTTAATGTGAAATATCTGCTGCCATGCCTGGATTGTACCTTTATTGCTTGTCTATTTTCGTTTAAGTCCCGTTTTCTAACGGCTCTGGACTACTGGCGGACAGTACGCCGACCCTGGTATGGACTACTACGAGCAGCGGTATCAGCAGCTAAGATGATGGTGATAGAACGGAATTGGGTCAGTTTTTATAAAAGAGTTTTGACAACCGGACTTGGTATTACTTAGTTTCAGTCTTTCATCTCAAGTTTACGTTCTTCTGAAGCGAACATGAATCTTATGACAACAAAAAAACAGGTAGATACATTAGCGATCCACGCTCATCTCTTTACCATGCAGGGCGCGGGGGTGGGATATATTGCTGATGGGGCGATCGCGATTGAGGGTAGCCGTATTGTAGCCGTTGATTCTACCGAGGCGTTGCTGAGTCATTTTGAGGGCAAAAAGGTTATTGAAGCCGCGAATTGTGCCGTCTTGCCGGGGCTGATTAATGCTCACGTAGACACAAGTTTGGTGCTTATGCGTGGGGCGGCGCAAGATGTAACCAATTGGCTAATGGACGCGACAATGCCTTATTTCACCCATATGACACCCATAGCGAGCATGGCTGCAACACGCTTGAGAGTGGTCGAAGAGTTGAAGGCAGGCACAACAACATTTTGCGATAATAAAGTTTTTAGCCCTCTCTGGGGAGAATTTTTTGATGAAATTGGAGTACGGGCTAGTCTGGCCCCTATGTTCGACGCACTTCCACTGGAATTTCCACCGCTTCAGGAGGGGGAGCTTTATCCCTTCGATATAAAGGCGGGACGGCGTGCAATGGCAGAGGCTGTGGACTTTTCCCGTGCCTGGAATGGGGCGGCAGAGGGACGTATCACCACCATGTTAGGGATGTATTCGCCAGATATGGTGCCGCTTGAGATGCTACGCGAAGCCAAAGAGATTGCACAACGGGAAGGCTTAATGCTGCATTTTCATGTGGCGCAGGGACATAGAGAAACAGAGCAAATCCTTAAACGATATGGTAAGCGTCCCATCGCTTTTCTGGCTGACATTGGCTATTTGGACGAACAGTTGCTGGCGGTTCACCTGACAGATGCCACAGATGAAGAAGCGATACAAGTAGCCAAAAGTGGTGCTGGCATGGTGCTCTGTTCGGGCATGATTGGCATCATCGACGGTATAGTGCCGCCCGCGCACGTCTTTCGGCAGGCAGGTGGCCCCGTTGCGATCGGCAGCAGCTACAATAATCTCTTCAATGAGATGAAACTGACCGCCTTATTCAACAAAATCAAATATCACGATCCAACCATCATGCCAGCTTGGGAAGTCTTACGCATGGCTACCATCGAAGGGGCGCGGGCCATCGGCTTGGATCGCAAGATTGGCTCCCTTGAAGTTGGCAAAGAAGCTGACCTGATCTTAGTAGACCTCAGTGCCCTTAACCTCTCGCCTACCTTGCTCGATCCAATTCGCAATCTCGTGCCCAACTTCGTGTACGCTGCTTCAGGACATGAAGTTAAAAGTGTTATGGTTGCGGGAAAACTGTTAGTTGAAGACTACCAAGTTCTGACTGTAGATGAATCCGCGATCGTTGCCGACGCGCAAGTAGAAGCCCAACGATTGTCCCAATGTGTGGCGGCCGATCCCATCCACAAAAAAATGATGCTGATGGAGGCGATCGCGAGGGGTCAATTGTAGGAATGGTCTTGAGTTATCTAGTGTAGCCACAAGTATTTAATTGCTAATAACTTTTGGCGAATATAGTTTTGTCGATCTGGCGGGCTGGCCACCAGTGCGATCGCATAATTTGTCCACCCCCAGATACAAAAATTTTCTGGCGGGAAGGGAGTAACTTAGAATAAAACAGCCCTGTCAGAAGATATGGGGGCTTACCCAGGGTAATAAGCGAAGATGACTCAGCCAAATTATGGCGTTTTGATGAAAAATGCCTTGAACGAGATCAATAGCCTCCGATCGCAATTAGCTGCGGTAGAAGCCCAAAAGAATGAGCCGATCGCCATTGTTGGTATGAGTTGCCGTTTTCCGGGCGGTGCTACCACTCCAGAGCGTTTTTGGGTATTACTGCGCGAGGGTAGATCATCCGTCACAGAAATTCCTGCCGATCGCTGGGATGTGGATAAATATTATGATGCCGACCCCACATCGGTCGGGAAAATGCTTACTCGTTATGGTGGTTTTTTGGATGAGATCGATACATTTGAGCCATCATTCTTTAACATTTCTGCGCGTGAAGCCGTTAGCATGGACCCACAGCAACGCTTACTGCTTGAAGTCAGTTGGGAAGCTCTTGAATCGGCGAATATCGTTCCCGCAACTCTTTTTGATAGTTCGACTGGTGTATTTATCGGTATTGGTGGCAGCAACTACAAATCTTTAACGATCGAAAATAGGAACCGGATTGGGAAAACCGATTTGTATGACTTAAGTGGCACTGATGTGAGCGTCGCTGCGGGGAGGATATCCTATATCCTGGGTTTGATGGGCCCCAGTTTTGCGATCGATACAGCTTGTTCATCTTCTTTGGTCTCTGTTCATCAAGCCTGTCAGAGTCTGCGTCAGCGAGAATGCGATCTAGCACTAGCTGGCGGAGTCGGTTTACTCATCGATCCAAATGAGATGATTGCCCTTTCTCAGGGGGGGATGCTGGCACCTGATGGCAGTTGTAAGACATTTGATGCAAATGCCAATGGCTATGTGCGAGGCGAAGGCTGCGGAATGATTGCTCTGAAGCGTCTCTCGGATGCAACGGCAGATGGGGATAATATTCTGGCAATCATTCGCGGGTCGATGATTAATCATGATGGTCATAGCAGCGGTTTAACGGCTCCAAGAGGCCCCGCACAAGTCTCTGTCATTAAGCAAGCCTTGCATAGAGCAGGTGTTGCGCCAGATGACGTGAGTTATATAGAAGCGCATGGCACAGGCACCCCCCTTGGCGATCCTATTGAGATGGATTCATTGAACGAAGTGTTTGGTCAGCGAACGGAACCACTTTGGGTGGGTTCGGTTAAGACAAATATTGGTCATTTAGAAGCCGCCGCAGGCATTGCAGGGCTCATCAAGGTTGTCTTGATGCTAGAAAACAAGCAGATTCCTCCTCACTTGCATTTCAAGACACCAAATCCATATATTAATTGGAAAAATCTCCCCGTTAAAATTCCGATCGCGCTTCATGCTTGGGATAACAAGACATCGAAGGATAGAAAGCGGATTGCAGGCGTTAGTGCTTTTAGCTTCAGTGGCACCAACGCCCACATTGTGTTGTCTGAAGCCCCATCTAGCGAACCAATCGGCGATCGCGCGTCAGTGGAAAGACCATCGCACTTGCTGACCCTTAGTGCCAAGAATGAAGAAGCATTGGCTAACTTAGTTGGGCGCTATCAAGAGTTTCTGATCGCTACTGATGCAAGTCTTGCTGATATATGCCACACCGCCAATACAGCACGCACCCATTTTGCTCATCGCCTTGCTCTATCTGCCACTTCATGCGTCCAAATGCAGGCTCATCTGGCCGCTTATAAAGAAGGGTCGATAAGTTTGGACATCAATCAAGGTTACGCCCCTGCAAGCATTCGTGCGCCGAAGGTCGCTTTTCTCTTTACAGGCCAAGGTTCGCAGTATGTGCAGATGGCGCGAGAACTTTATGAGACTCAGCCTACCTTCCGTGATTGTTTAGATCGCTGTGCCGAAATCTTGCAATCCATTTTTTCATCAAGAAACAGTCCGTGGGCAAACCCGCTGCTTTCAGTGTTATATCCAGACCATGACTCAAACGAAATTGACCAGACGGCTTATACCCAACCTGCCCTTTTTGCCGTAGAATATGCGCTTGCACAGATGTGGCGATCGTGGGGAATCGAGCCAGATATCGTAATGGGCCATAGCATAGGTGAATATGTAGCAGCTTGTGTGGCGGGTATCTTTTCTCTGGAGGATGGTCTCAAACTCGCTGCCGAAAGAGGCCGTTTGATGCAGGCACTACCGCAAGATGGCGAGATGGTTGCTATATCGGCCTCCCTCAAGGAAGTGAGGTCGGCTATTCAATCTTACCGCCGAGTCGCGATCGCAGCGGTGAATGGCCCACGAAGCGTCGTCATTTCGGGCGATCGCCAAGCCGTACAAGTCGTCACCAACACGCTAGAACTTCAAGGAATCCGGTGCAAGAGATTGTCCGTTTCACACGCTTTCCACTCTCCATTGATGGAACCAATGCAGCAGGAGTTCGCGCAGGTGGCGAGGGAAATCAACTATAGCGCTCCAAAAATAGCTCTTGTCAGTAACCTAACCGGCGACTTGATTTCCGATGAGTCTGCTCTTGAGGAAGGAGCGATCGCTTCCCCTGCTTACTGGGTAAATCATGTGTGCAATCCTGTGCGTTTTGCTGATGGTGTTGCGACTATGCAAGCGCAGGATGTCAGAGTCTTCCTCGAAGTTGGCCCAAAACCTACCTTGTCAGGATTAGTGCAACAATGTTTTGACGAGGTGGCTCATCGCGATCGCCCCGTCACTATTCCCACGTTGCGCCCCAACCAACCCAACTGGCAGACACTGTTGGAGAGTTTGGGCCAACTGTATGCGCTTGGTGTCCAGGTAGATTGGGCGGGCTTTGATGGGGATTACGCCAGACGCAAGGTACGCCTGCCGACCTACGCTTGGAAGCGTCAACGTTATTGGATAGAGGAACAGGCTGCTCCACCTTTAGAAACAACAGAAGTCCGGCCCTCGACTACAATTGTGCAGCATCTCCAACAAGGCAACGTGCAGCAAATCGTAGACCTGTTGGTGGCAACGGATGTACTTTCAGGCGACGCACGGGAAGCCCTACCCAGCATCATCGAACTGTTGGTGACACAACAGCGCGAACAAGCGACACAAGCGCAAATCTACGATTGGCTTTATGAAGTAGTTTGGCAACCGCAGTTACTGCCGCTATCTACTTTACCTGTCAAAGCACCTGCCGTAGCAACAGAGGGCAGACAATGGCTAATCTTTGCCGATGCTAGTGGCTACGGCGAAGCACTTGCAGCTCAATTACGCCAGCAAGGGGATATAACTACGCTCGTCTATGCTGGCCAAGAATATCACTCGGCTAACAATGAACCAAATACCGAAGGGGACACCCCATATTTTCGGATCGATCCGACGCAAGGGGAGGATTATAAAAGGTTGTTGGCTGTTCTCCCTCGCTTGTACGGTATCGTTCATCTTTGGAGCTTAGATATACCTAGCTTGGATAGAGTATCAGACCTAATCGAGAACGTACAATTAAATACTGGCACTCTGTTACATTTGCTACAGGCAGTCGTGCAACTTGAGATGCCCACCCCTAGCTTGTGGCTCGTGACAAGTAACGCCCAAGCTGTGCGTAAAGACGATAGCGTAGTCGGAGTGCTTCAGTCACCCTTATGGGGCATGGGCAAGGTGATAGCCTTAGAACACCCTGAACTCAACTGTGTATCGATTGACCTCGATGGCGAAGGGTTTCCAGACGAACAGGCCAAGTTTCTGGCGGCTGAACTCCGCGCCGCCTCTGAGTTCACACACACCGCCAGACCACACGAAAGTCAAGTCGCTTGGCGCAATGGGACTCGCTATGTGGCACGACTCAAGCGTTATCAGCAGCATCCCCCGACATCACCAAAAATGCTGATTAGACCAGATGCCACTTATCTGATTACGGGTGGCTTGGGTGGTTTGGGCTTGCTTGTGGCGCGGTGGATGGTCGAACAGGGGGCTACTCATCTAGTGCTGATCGGACGCGGCCAACCCAAACCAGCAGCCCAACAACAACTGCAAGAGATAGCCGCGCTGGGTGCAACGGTGACGGTGGCGCAAGCCGATGTTGGGATACGCTCCCAAGTGGCTGATGTCTTGGTACAGATCGACAAAGCATATCCTTTAGCTGGTATTGTTCATGCTGCTGGTGTATTGGACGACGGGATCTTGTTGCAGCAAAATTGGGCACGTTTTCGCAAGGTGTTCGTCCCCAAACTAGAGGGGGCTTGGCATCTACATACACTAACTAAAGAAATGCCGCTTGATTTCTTTGTTTGTTTCTCTTCAAGTGCAGGATTGCTAGGCAATGCTGGACAAGCTAACTATGCTGCCGCCAATGCCTTTCTGGATGCCTTTGCTCATCATCGGCGAAGACAAGGCTTGCCAGCGCTCTCGATTAACTGGGATGCTTGGTCTGAGGTGGGAATGGCCGCACGTCTCAAACAAGCTTCTTCACAAAGCGCCGCAGTTGGACAAGATAGTAGCACTTTAGAAATTGCACCAGAACAGGGATTACAACTCTTTGCCTATCTCTTGCAACAACCATCGGCCCAAATTGCTGCCATTTCTAAGGATGGGCTTCGCACGATGTCCGACACACGCTCGGCCTTTTTTGCTTTGCTCGATCGCGATATATCCTCCACCACCACCCAAGATATCCCTACACCTCGTCATGAAGTCGGCCCTACCTTGCTCGAACAATTACAGCAAGCTCGGCCAAAAGAGCGAGAGAAAATCTTGCTGCGCCATCTACAGACGCAAGTTGCCGGTGTCTTGCGTAGTCCCGAATTACCCAAAGTCCACCAACCCTTCACTGAGTTGGGGATAGATTCGTTGATGTCACTTGAATTGAGGCGGCGTTTGGAAGAAAGTCTGCAAATTCAGATGCCTGCAACGCTTGCATTCGATTATCCGATGGTGGATCGTTTAGCTAAGTTTTTATTGACTCAAATCAACATACAGTGTGAGCCAGACACCTCAGCAATTCTCACATTAGATGAAAATGCGGAGGACAAAGACAGCGATAAGGACAAAAGTACCAGCGCTTCTGTCGATCCCAGTATTACTTCCATAACAGAAGATTTATTCGCACTTGAATCCTTACTGAATGAGATGAAAGGAGATCGACAATGACAGAAAAGATGACAGGAAATGAAGATGCAGCTACATTACTTCAGCGTGTAGGGCTAGCCCTACAGGAAGCACGCCAACAACTTGAAGCGATGCAACGCCGAACGCACGAACCGATCGCAATTGTGGGGCTGGGGCTGCGTTTTCCGGGCGCGGATTCACCACAGGCATTCTGGAAACTACTTCAGAATGGTGTTGATATGGTAGCCGAAATCCCCGCCGATCGCTGGGCAGTCGATGACTACTACGATCCCAAACCTGGGCAGTCAGGCAAAATGTATATTCGCGAAGCCGCATTTGTTGATGCGGTGGATAAATTCGATGCCTCGTTTTTTGATATTTCGCCACGTGAAGCGGCCAGTATAGATCCCCAGCATAGAATGCTTCTTGAGGTGGCTTGGGAGGCATTTGAAAGGGCTGGAATTGCTCCCAGCCAATTGATGGATAGCCAAACAGGGGTCTTTGTCGGGATGAGCGAAAATGATTATTACGCTCACCTTAAAAATACTGGGGCTCATGATAATGTCTACGCTGCAACGGGCAATAGCAATTATTATGCTGCGGGGCGTTTATCCTATCTGTTGGGACTTCAAGGCCCTAACATGATTGTCGATACTGCCTGTTCCTCCTCCTTAGTCGCTGTACATCTTGCCTGTCAAAGTTTGCGGCTAGGGGAATGCGATCTGGCGCTGGCTGGTGGCGTTCAGCTGATGTTAATGCCAGACCCTATGATTGGGACTGCCCAGTTAAATGCCTTTGCGACCGAAGGTCGCTGTAAAACGTTTGACGCGGCCGCCGATGGCTATGGACGGGGCGAGGGTTGTGGCGCGATCGTACTCAAACGGCTCGGCGATGCTCTAGCGGCAGGCGATCCGATTTTAGCCGTGCTACGGGGTAGTGCAGTCAATCATGGCGGGCGCAGCAGTGGCTTAACTGCTCCCAACAAGCTGGCTCAAGAAGCCTTGCTGCGTCAGGCGCTACAAAACGCTAAGGTTCAGCCTGAAGCGGTCAGTTACATCGAAGCGCATGGCACGGGGACACAACTGGGCGATCCGATTGAAGTGGGAGCATTGACGGCCGTATTTGGAGCCTCTCGTTCAGAACCCTTGTGGATTGGCTCTGTGAAGACCAATATCGGACACCTAGAACCAGCCGCTGGTATTGCGGGGTTGATAAAAGTCGTTTTATCATTACAAAAAAAACAGATTCCTCCCAGTCTCCATTTCAAAAACCCGAATCCCTTCATTGATTGGGAATCTTCGCCAGTTCGAGTGCCGACACAATGTATACCTTGGTCTGCGAAAAAGCGCATCGCTGGGGTGAGTTCGTTTGGTATGAGTGGTACAAACTGTCATCTAGTCGTAGAAGAAGCACCTGCACGCCAAAACGAAAAATCAGAAAATAGCCCTGAACGTCCTTGGCACATTCTGACGCTTTCAGCCAAAAACGAAGCGGCGCTCAACGCCTTGGTAGCCCGTTACGTGGCATTTCTCCATGAAGCGCCCGCCATGTCCCTGGCGGATCTATGTTACAGCGCAAATGTCGGGCGTAATCATTTTGGCGATCGCTTAAGCATTATCTCCGACTCGATCGCGCAGTTAACAGAACAATTAAAATGCTATCCACAGCGGCCCTCAATGCAAATGCAGCATAATGTGGTGCCGGATAATCAACTAAGCCCTAAAATCGCTTTTCTGTTTACTGGCCAAGGGTCGCAATACATCGACATGGGGCGCGAGCTTTATGAAACTCAGCCCACCTTCCGTCGGACTATGGACGACTGTGACGGCATTCTGCGTCCATTGCTGGGTGAATCGATTCTGAACATACTCTACACTTCACGTAGCACGACGCAAAGCTACTCGCAAGATTCGCCACTCGATCGAACCGTTTATACCCAACCTGCCCTTTTTGCTTTTGAATATGCCCTAGCAAAACTATGGATATCATGGGGCATTGAACCTGATGTCGTGCTGGGACACAGCGTGGGTGAATATGTGGCCGCTTGTCTGGCGGGTGTCTTTAGTTTAGAAGATGGGCTAAAGCTGATTGCGGCGCGTGGTCGTTTGATGCAAGGATTACCTCACGGAAAAATGCTTAGCATCAGAAGCGATGAGAAGCGAGTGGAAGCGACGATCGCGCCTTACCGCGCAGATGTGGCGATCGCAGCTATTAACGGGCCGCAAAGTGTGGTCATCTCTGGCAAAGATGAAATTATAGACAAGCTAGCAGCACAGTTCGCATCGGAAGGCATTAAAACACACTTGCTCACCGTCTCTCACGCTTTCCACTCGCCAATGATGACTCCCATACTAAACGCATTCCGAGACGTTGCAAACACCATCAGCTATACACCACCCAGCTTGTCGCTGATTTCTAACGTCACAGGGCAATTGGCAACCGACGAGGTAGCCACACCTGATTATTGGGTGCGTCATGTCCACTCTACCGTCCGTTTTGCCGATGGTATTGCCACATTGCAAGAACAGAATACTGATATCTTCCTAGAAGTGGGGCCCAAACCAACATTGTTGGGCATGGCAAAGCAGATTCATAGTGACAACGCTTCAGCTAGTCATCCGCTCATGCTACCTAGTTTGCGCGAAGAGGGCAGCGATTGGCAGCAGATGCTTTCTACGTGCAGCCAACTCGTAGTCAATGGAGTCGAGATTGACTGGGCGGGCTTTGACAAGGATTATTCGCGACACAAAATATTGTTGCCTACCTATCCATTTCAGAGAGAACGACATTGGGTCGAAAGTACCCTCAAAAAGCCCCAACAACAAGGGGTCGGCCCAATGTTGGATAAGATGATTCGGCTGCCATCAGAGAAAAAGGTGGTGTTTGAAACCGAGTTTGGCGTGCGACAGATGCCTCATATCTACGATCATCGGATTTACGGTGAAGTCATTGTACCGGGGGCAGTATTAGCCTCATTAATCTTCAATGCGGCGCAAGTTTTATACCCAGACGATCGGCATGAATTAACCGATATTGCTTTTTACCAGCCAATTATCTTTCATGACGATGATACGGTCATCGTGCAGGCGATTCTCACACCCGATACGTCACGCGAGAATCAAAGCGATCGAACATTCCCACCTATGACCTTCCAGATTATTAGCTTCATGCCGGATGGTCGCTTAGAGAACGAACCAAAAGTCCATGTAACAGGGTGTCTTCGTATGTTGCGCGATGCCCAACCGCCAACACTCTCCCCGAATGATATACGTCAGCGTTGTCCGCACACCGTCAATGGTCATGACTGGTACAATAGCTTAGTCAAACAAAAATTTGAAATGGGGCCCTCCTTTAGGTGGGTACAGCAACTTTGGCATGGGGAAGATGAAGCATTGACCCGTCTTCAGATACCAGAGGCGATCGGCTCCGTATCGGGACACCAACTTCACGGCATATTGCTTGATAGTTCGCTTTCGACCACTGCTGTTATGGAGTACGAGTACGGGGACTCCGCAACCAGAGTGCCTTTGTCATTTGCTTCTCTGCAACTTTACAAACCCGTCACGGGAACAGAGTGGTGGTGTTACGCGAGGAAGGTTGGGGAATTCAAATATGACTTCCAGATTATGAATGAAGCCGGAGAAACCTTTGCCAAAGCCATTGGCTTTGTACTTCGCGAAGCCTCTCCCGAAAAATTCCTTGGAACAAAACACATACACAACTGGCTCGTAGACATTGAGTGGCAAGCTCAATCGCCTGATTCGATAGTCCCTTCTGATGGTGCTATCTCTGGTAGTTGCTTAGTTTTAGCAGATAAGAGCGGAATAGGGGCTGCATTGGCGGAAAGGTTGGACACTGCTGGGGTGCCAGCGATCGCGATACAGGCGGAGCAACTGGCCAACTACGAGCTGATATTCCCTACCTTGCCAGATTTACAACAAGTTGTCTATTTATGGGGGTTGGATCGAAAAGAGGATTGTCACCCCATGCAGCAAGCACAAGATAACTGCACGGCGGTGCTACACCTTGTGCAAGCCTTGCTCAACACATACGCAACCCCGCCAGCCTTCCTGATTGTCACCTGTGATGCACAAGCGGTGGTTGAACAGGATCGAGTAAATGGCTTCGCGCAATCATCTTTATGGGGGCTTGCCAAAGTCATCATGCTAGAACACCCAGAATTGTCCTGTGTCTACATGGATGTAGGGGCCGGATATTCACGGGAAGAGATGGCGAACACGATATTTACACAGCTAACAAGCCATCTATCAAGCGATGCCTGCGGCGGGCTGCGCCTACGCCAAGAGAGTCAGTTGGCTTGGCGCAATGGTCAAGCATACGTGCCACGTCTGGGCCGATACAAACCTAAATCCGAACAACCACTTGAAATCCGCAACGATAGCAGCTATTTGATTACTGGAGGACGGAGCGGTGTCGGATTACAAGTCGCACGGTGGTTGGTGGAACAGGGGGCAAAACATCTCGTTTTGGTGGGGCGCAGTCAGCCTAGCACCGAAGTTCGTCTGGTGTTGGATGAACTAGAAGCAGTAGGGGCGCAAATCATCGTGGCTCAAGCCGATATTAGCGATGAGAACGCATTGGCACAGATTTTGACCGATCTGACCGTACCTCTGCGTGGTGCGATCCACGCCGCAGGGCTGCTTGATGATGCCAGTCTGCTCCAACAAACCCCAGCCAAACTCAAAAATGTCTTGTTGCCAAAAGTACAGGGGGCTTGGAATCTGCATAAGCTGACCCTTGAGCAGCCACTAGACTTCTTTGTTCTCTTTTCTTCTGCCAGCTCTCTGTTGGGCGCGCCTGGGCAGGGGAACTATGCCGCAGCCAATGCCTTTCTGGATAGCTTGGCAGCCTATCGGCAAGGGCTAGGGCTACCCAGCCTCTCCATCAACTGGGGGGCTTGGGATGAAGTTGGCATGGCGGCACGACAAGGGCTACTGGACAAATTGCCGCAAAGAGGCGAAGAGGCTATCCCGTTACAGAAAGGCTTAGACCTCTTCGGCGAATTACTGAACGAGCCAGCCGCTCAAATTGGTGTCATACCAATTCAATGGACTCGCTTCTTGGACTATCAAAAAGGCAATTCACCTTTTTATGAGAAGTTTTCTAAGTCTAGTTATAAGCAAGCTTCGTATGATTCTACCAAAATAGAAGATATTCAGACAAAACTGAAGCAAGCTGCCGTGCAAGATCGACCTAAATTGTTAGAAGTTCACCTTCGCTTTCAAGTCGCTCAATTGTTAGGAATAAACGCGGCGGATCTACCAAGCGAAGAAGGAGTCGGTTTTGTCACATTAGGTCTTGACTCGCTCACCTCTATCGAACTGCGTAACAGTTTACAACGCACGTTAGATTGCTCATTGCCTGTCACTTTTGCCTTTGACTACCCCACCATAGAATTAGCGGTTGAGTACCTCACAGAAATCGTACTCACGCCGATGGAAAGCGCAGCATCGCAGCAAGCAGACTCGTTGCCAAACATACTCGCAGACTCGTCGCCGAGTAGTTTCCAGAACCTTGATCCCTCCTCCCTCGGAACAAGCCTTGATAACAAAACAGATGTGCTAGACAGTACGATGCAAAAGCATATGCCTCGTACAACAGATGAGGATGAATCTTTGTCTGCCATCCTGCAAAAATTATCGAAACACCTAGATTAGGTGTCAATACGGTTCGGGTCTTGGCAACTTTTGGCGATTGGAACAAATGGCGAAGAGTTAACATAAGCCCTGGCGAATAGAATTCGCGGCTAAACAAACGAAGTCCGCCTACGCGGACTAATAGAATTTCAACCCGCGCAGGCGGGTTTTGTTTGACAAGACGCGGTTTCAACCGCCCAATCAATGCTTTTTCTGCGCCACTTTAAGCTTTCAATTGAATTAATTCAACTTTATAACCATCAGGATCTTGCACAAATGCAATTACTGTTGAACCATGTTTCATCGGCCCTGGTTCCCGACTAACTTTACCACCACGAGTCTTAATTTGATCGCAAGTAGCATAAATATCATCAACGCCGATCGCAATGTGACCGTAAGCATCCCCCAAATTGTACTTGTCAGTACCCCAATTGTACGTTAATTCTAATACCGTATGGTCGGATTCATCGCCGTAGCCCACGAAAGCCAGAGTAAATTTACCATCTGGATATTCCTTTTGGCGTAGGAGTTTCATTCCGAGAACTTCAGTGTAAAACTTCAGTGATTCTTCGAGATTTCCGACTCGCAGCATCGTGTGTAGTAGGCGCATTTTGCTAACTCCAAATTTCTTGAGCTTTGACTACTATTCTATAACAAGTGGTAAAATTAGATGCGTCCTAAGCTATAGCATAATATGGAAAACGATTTACTTTCCTTAATTGCAGGTATGAGTTTATTAGTTATCTATCTCATCTTCTCAGCCATGACTGAAATGGGAACCAAGTTGCCTTGGAAAAAATAATAATAAACAAAGGTATGTAGTTGCGCTTCAGCGCTCTTTTGTCTGCCTCAAGAGCGCTGAAGCGCAACTACATACCTAATCGCCGGAATATTTGAGAATATCTCAGCTTTATTGTCTTTAATTGGGTATAGGAACAATTCGCAACTTAATACGAATAGTCCCACGCAATCCCGCAGGAGATGACCAAGAAAAGAGCGATCGCTTCAAAGTATCAACAACATCTTTCTGTTGCAGCGTCGAAGCTTTATCATCTAAGACAATGCGATCGACACGCCCATCTTTAACGAATAACTCCAAGACGATATCGCCGCCAACTCCGTTAACTAAATTTATCGCTTTGAGGTGTTGAGTTAGAGATGCGATCGCACCTCCATCCAATCCCTCAACAGTTACCACCTCTACGTTAGAAGTAGGGGGGGCATTTCTCATCTCTCGTATGGGAGAAATGGGTAGGGAACTAGGATAAGGTGCAGGCGCAGCCAAACTCCGCACTCCTCCGCCTCTAGTTACTTCCGCCTCCTGCTGCGGCTCAAGAATTGCGTCATAGCTAACGCCCTCTGGCAATTCTACGGGGACTTGGACGCGGCGACGAGTTCCATCTGGTTCTACCCGCACCTCTTCGCTGACGGCGACAAAAGCCGTATATTGGGACAGCAAGCGATAGGTGAGGGCGGTATTCGTAACAGCATCCACCAGAGATTTAGTCTCGCCGCCAAACATTTGACTCATCAATTCTTTAATTCTAGAACGTCCCCAGAGTTGCGCGATCGCGGGATTGCCAAAATCTGCGATCGCACTTGGTGGATTTGACTCCCGCTGGCGAAGTTCCATAGCCGCCATAAAATTAACTGGCACGATCTTTTCATAGCGTTTGCCTCCTGCAACAGTCCCAGTAATGCGGATTTGACCGTTAGCGCGATCGCTCTTTTTCCCAAACAAAACTAACGGCTGATTAGCAAATAAATCTGGTGCAACTAGAGGATAAATCTCTGGTTTTTCCCCTCCCCCTTCCCAAACCATTTCAATATTCGTCAACACCGGATTATTAATTTCTGTCAAAAACTTTTCGACTAAATCTTGGGTTGGTTCATCTTGACGAATTACAATAGATGTGCCTCTTCCCACTTCCGCCAAACGGTTGAGTAAAAACCGATTTACCGAACTACCAACCCCGAAACTGTACAGTCTATTTCCTGGTTTTAAACTTCGTTGTACTTGGGAAATTACCTCATTTTCATTGCCAATATAGCCATCTGTAATTAAGACAACGCTCCGCAATCTTCCTGACTCAGCAGCGGGAAAGTTCATCACTGCTTGAACGCCATTTAGCAACTCTGTACCGCCATTAGCTTGTAATTGATCGATGTAAGCTAAAGCCTTTTGCCGATTTTCTGCTGTATTTGCCAGAGGTGCAACGGAAAGCGCTTTGGCAGTATTAGCAAAATCAATAATCGTAAAGGTATCATTAGGATTTAGCCCGTTAATAAAGCGGCGCATCAATTCCTTAGATTTAACTAAAGGTTCGCCTTGCTGAGAGCCGGAAGTATCCATTAAGAATACAACATCTTTCGGCACAATTTCATTACTTTTGTACTGCAAAGCAGGAATTAGATACAGGGCAAAATGTCCCCCTCTTTTGTCAGCTTGAGTCAGCACAGTTGCCTGAGTTTGAGTACCAGCCACTCGATAGCGCAAAATCAAATCTTTATTAGGGATTGTATCTAAATTCCCCAGTTGAACGCGGACTGTATTACCAATCGCAGCAGTTTCAATTTTATGAGAAGTAGAGCGGACATTACTAATAGGTAAACCCGCATCAATTTCGACAAAAACGCCGATGTCATGTCCCGAACGAGTGTTTGGAGGAAGTATGGGCGGGTTAATTCGGGAAGCATCGGGAACGCGATCCGTGTTAATTTCTGAATTGGGGGATTTAGGAGGAATTGGTGTCCCTGGAATGTAGCGCGGCCCTACTACCATTGGGAACACAAATTCATAGTCGCCGCCTTCAAATTTGAGGGAATCTGTGTAGCGAATCGTAACTTCTATTTGTTCCCCTGGCTTGATATTGGCAAGAGATTGAGTAAAAATATTATCTCGTTCTTGTTCTAAAAGTCCAGCAGTGCGACCTTGTTGCTTGGCACGTTCGTAAATTTCTTGAGCTTCTTCGCGGCGTTTGATATCAGCTTTAACTATCCGCGCACCTATTTTAATCTCCATATCGTCTACCGCTGCACCATCGGGCAAGGGAAAGATATAAACTGCTTCTAGAGGTTCATTAAAAGGATTTTCAAACTTCTGAGAAACTTCGACGCGGGAAATATTGCCGGCAATTTTTGCCTTAACTTCTGTATGCTTGAGAGGAAAAACTTGTTCTGTTTTGCCAGGAGTTTCGACGTACAAGCCGCTGGGTTGACATCTAGGTTCAGATGAGCTGTTAAAAGAGCAGTTAGCTTCAGCTCTAGCGAGGCGGATAGGGGGTTGAGTGGGAGAATGGCCAGACATAGGGAGAAAATTTGGCTTGTAGTCTGTTGCCCGCGAGCCTTGGCCCATGCCAGTGATGAGTGCGATGCCTACGGAAAGCAACCCTTGGACTGGGAAAATAGGGGCGAACTTCATAGCAGTTTCTATAGCAGATGTGACAGCGTTAGGTCTGCATACCATGACCCCGGCAACAGAAAAACGTTCCTGACCAATAGAGAGGTAAAGTTACAGTAGCGATCGCGTGCTTGGTAAAGCCTATGACCACCCCTATTTCTGTCCCCCTGATTCGGTTGGCATTGTCGATGTGTAAGTCCTATTGTCTAGGAAAATTAGCCGAGATTATAATCATAGCAAATTTTTGCAAAAAATAGTTGACTTTTGCTCCTTAATTCCTTATTCTAAAAAGTAAGCTTTTTTGAGTGCATAAGTGTCTTAATGGTGCTGTGCTACAAATTAGAAAAGTTAAAATTTACCAATTTTTCTAAAATTTACTCATGGACATCAAAAATCTAGGCAATCCGATACAGGGTGCGAAAGATAAAGCACAAGGAGCTACAGGCAAACTCACTGAACAAGTTGCAGGAATTTCGGCTGCTGCTCAAGAACAATTTAATGCCATTCTGGAAGAATATCAAAAAGTTTTGCCGATGGCAGAAAGTCTGGGTTTAACTGTGGAGAGTTTTAAACTAGAAATGGGACTTGTACCTGAGATTAGAACCACTCTATCTGGTTCGGTTGAACGGATCGATAAAGAAGCGGTACAAAAACTGATAGCAGATCATCCCAGCAACAAACTTTTGGGGACAATTCTCAACGCCTTACTCATTACTAAGGATCTACAACAAAAATTGAATCTCAAAGCCCTTAAGGGGATTGCGGTTGATATTAAGCTGGGTATTTCTCCTAATGTATCTGTACATTTAACGCCTTAAACAGTTAACAGTTAATAGTTAACAGTTAACAGTTAACAAAAATTTGTAAGATGGGTTTCGCTTCTCTTCACCCATCCTACAAATTGGGTGAGGTTCCCCAGTCCCCACTGGTGTCAAATTAAACTGAAACACTGCCAGGGGTTAAAACCCCTGTCTCAAAGATTAAATCCTCTAAAGAGGATTAAAGAACTCATTAGTCCTCTGAAGAGGACTTAAGCTATAAGAGGGGGGTTTTAAGCCCTGTCAGAATGAGGGTTTGATATTAAGTTGACACCAATACCCAGTCTCCAGTCCCCGCTAGACAATTTCCAATTTTGGCTTTTAGATTTTAGAGTGGGAGTTGGATAGAAAAATCTAAAGTTGAAAGCTAAAATCCTATGACCAAGTTTGTGTTTGTGACTGGTGGGGTCGTTTCCAGCATTGGCAAGGGGATTGTCGCTGCTTCCTTGGGCCGTTTGCTGAAGTCGCGGGATTATTCTGTCTCGATTCTGAAGCTAGACCCCTATCTGAATGTCGATCCGGGAACTATGAGCCCGTTTCAACATGGTGAAGTGTTCGTGACTGATGATGGCGCGGAAACGGATTTGGACTTGGGACACTATGAACGGTTTACAGATACGTCGATATCGCGTCTGAACAGCGTCACTCAAGGTCAATGCTATCAGGCGGTGATTAATAAGGAACGCCGGGGAGATTATCACGGCGGGACGGTACAGGTGATTCCGCACATTACGAATGAGATTAAGGAACGCATTCACCGGGTGGCGAAGAATACGAATCCCGATGTGGTAATTACTGAGATTGGCGGTACGGTGGGGGATATTGAGTCGCAACCGTTTTTGGAGGCGATTCGGCAGTTCCGCAGGGATGTAGGACGCAAAAATGTGATTTATATTCATGTAACGCTGGTTCCTTGGATTGCGGCGGCGGGGGAGATGAAAACTAAGCCGACTCAGCACTCGGTGGGAAGTTTGCGATCGATTGGGATTCAACCTGATATTTTGGTTTGTAGATGCGATCGCCCTTTGCAACCGGGGATGAAGGAGAAGTTGTCAACTTTCTGTGACGTACAAGAAAAGTGCGTGATCACTTCTCACGATGCAAAAAGTATTTATGAAGTACCGCTGATGCTGGAAAGGGAAGGGTTGGCGGAACAAGCTTTAGATTTGTTGCAATTAGAACAACGACAACCCGATTTGACTCAGTGGGAGACTTTGGTAAATCGGATGTATAGTCCGACTCAGACAATTGATATTGCGATCGTTGGGAAATATGTCAGGTTAAGCGATGCTTACCTATCGGTAGTAGAAGCTTTGCGACACGCTGCGATCGCGATCGGCAGTGACATCAATTTACACTGGATCAACTCTGAAGATTTAGAATCAGGAGAGATCGAAAGCTATTTCGATGGTATCAATGGCATTGTCGTACCCGGCGGCTTTGGGATTCGAGGAGTTGATGGTAAAATAGCAGCGATCGAATACGCTAAACGCAAGCAAATTCCATTTTTAGGATTGTGTCTGGGAATGCAATGTGCAGTGATTGAGTGGGCACGAACCATCGGCGGGTTGGAAGATGCCAATAGCGCTGAATTTGACTCGAATACTGCTAATCCGGTGATTAATTTATTACCGGAACAGCAAGATGTCGTCGATTTAGGTGGTACGATGCGTCTTGGTTTGTATCCTTGCCGGTTAAATGCTGATACTCTTGCTTTCAAACTCTATCAGCAGGAAGTAATTTATGAGCGTCATCGTCATCGATATGAATTTAATAATGCCTACCGTAATCTTTTTTTAGAAACAGGCTATGTCATCAGTGGTACATCTCCCGACGGTCGCTTAGTAGAGATTATTGAATTGCCAAAACATCCCTTTTTCATTGCTACCCAATTCCATCCAGAATTCCAGTCTAGACCTTCCACCCCCCATCCCTTGTTTAAAGGGTTTGTTGAGGCCGCAAGTGAATCACGAAATGGCAAAATAGAAGAGGTTGTCGCCATAGATGGTATAGTCTCTGGGAAAGATATAGGAATTGAGGGTACGAACCCTGAGTCAATCCTACATTTACCTGCTGAGGTGTCTTAGCTATTAGTTGTCACCCCTCAGCCATTGGTAATTAGTATAAACTAAATACTAATGGCTGACGACCGCGAATAGTCTTCACCCTGATGTCAATGGCTAAACGAAATTTTCTAACCCACTTCTGTGTTTTACTTGGTTTTGAGTTACATGAGCTATTTGAAATGCCAGAACTCACAGCTTTGAGGAGGTCTTGTGGGCTACTGGGTTAAAATAAATTATGAACGCGGCATATACCTAATCGATCTTGAGAGTATTAGTGCGTTTTCTAGTGAAATTGACAATAAGCGGATTACGTTTTGGTTGCCGAATAGCAGTCAGCCAATTATTTTGATTCCTCAAAATAATTTAGATGCTTATAAGCAAGTTCTGGAATACGTTAAAAAAACTACTGAAAAAAGTTCTAAAGGTTGGTGGGTTTCAATTAATTATGACCGCAAGGAATTTTTTATTGATTTGACTAGAATTACTACATTTGTATGGGAACCTAACGGTAGATTATCTTTTTGGTTGCCTGATAGTTCAACTAATCTTGTAATTAACCCACAAACTAGCGGGGAAGCTTATCAAAAAATTAACGATTTCATCCAAAAAACAACTGGTCATTCTATGCCTTAATGAAGGAAGAAGGAAGAAGGAAGAAGGAAGAGAGGAGACTAGGAGAGGGCGAGAATTTTTCACCAATCACCAATCACCAATCACCAATTACCAATTACCAATTACCAATTACCAATTACCAATTACCAATTACCAATTGCTAATTTTGCTGCCCCGACAATTCCAGCTTGATTACCTAATTCTGCGATTAATATCTGCAAACCTTCGCGGGAACTGGGGAGGACTCGTTGTTCAATTTCGGCTTTGACTGTTGGCAAGAAATATTCAGCACCGGCACCGATCCCGCCGCCAATAATAATTGCTTCTGGTGTTAAAATGTAGATAAAATTTGCTAAACCTGCACCAAGATATCGCCCGTATTTTTGCCAATATTCTAATGCTTTAGCATCTCCTGCCTTCGCTAAATTTGCTACTTCTAATGGTTCTAAACCCGTGTCGCGGCGAATTCCTTGAACGGAAATGTATTGTTCTAAAGAGCCACGATTACCACTATTACATTCTGGGCCATCAGGATTGATAGTGATTAATCCTAATTCTCCGGCGGTTCCTGTATGACCGACAAATAGTTTACCATCTTGGATAATTGCACCACCTACGCCAGTTCCTAATGTTAGCAAAATTAGGTTCTTAAAGTTGCGACCGGCACCCAACCAAGCTTCTCCTAATCCTGCACAGTTTGCATCATTTCCTAATACTGTCCGTAAGCCTGTTTTGGCTTCTAACCAATCAGCTAAGGGGACATCGTGCCAGTTTTTGAGGTTAATTGCTACTCTAGCTATGCGGCCTGTTGCGTCTGCGGGGCCGGGGATACCTACACCGATTGCTTTTACAGAGTTAGCAGTTGGGTTGAGTTGGGTAATTGCGCCTGCAATTGCAGCTAAAACTGCTTCTGGTGTCGCAGGTTGTGGGGTGGGAACTGTTAAAGATTGGTGACAAGTCCCGTCTTCGCTGAATCTGCCTAGTTTAATTGCTGTGCCGCCTAAGTCAATGCCGATTACCTGTTTCATCATTGGTTAGTTGTTAGTTGTTGCTTGTTAGTTTATTGTAATTCTTTAATTGATTTGGTTGTATAATTAATAATAGTTATGGTGAAAGTGACATTATTAATCAAAAAATATAAGGCGATCGGCGATAGTTTGACAGCGCCATCTCTTATATTGATAAATATCGTACCAAAGTTGAAGGCGTATTTTCATCCCTGAAATTGTTTTTTCTACTGTTTTGTCTACTTTCCCCAACAAAAAACGCTCTCATTTCTGAGAGCGTCTTTTGTAATCAACAACTAAAACCTAGCCATTGATAGCAGGAGCAACCAAAGCCACTGGGGTAGACTCACCAGCAGCCAAGTCGAGAGGGAAGTTGTGAGCATTACGCTCGTGCATTACTTCCATACCCAAGTTAGCCCGGTT
>NZ_JARFTR010000063.1 GCF_029167235.1 Kamptonema sp. UHCC 0994
TATTTGGTAGTTTGAAAGGTAGTAAATATATACTTTTAAAGGCTGAGTCTGACTTGTTGCGGGAACAAAAAACAAAATTATTACAAGTGCAATCAGCCTCACCGCTTGTAAAAATTATGCACTCCTTTCAAGTTAGAGCTTTACTTTTTTGGCATTCACCTAATATTTTAGCACAGTAAGTACGGAAGACCCAACATTACTAGAAAAGTTACGAGAACAGGGAATCAACCCAGAACAATTGTAACTACAGCAAATGATATAACTTCTTCCCCTCCCCCCTTGTCAACGATCCCTCACCATCCGACACTGGACAATGAGAGATCACCGGCAGTCAGGAGGAAATTCCGTGAAAAAAGTCTTAGCCATCATCCTCGGCGGCGGCGTAGGCACCCGCCTTTACCCGCTTACCAAACTACGGGCCAAACCCGCCGTCCCCCTCGCAGGCAAATACCGCCTGATCGACATCCCCGTAAGCAACTGCATTAACTCAGAAATACTCAAAATATACGTCCTAACTCAATTCAACTCAGCATCCCTCAACCGCCACATCTCCCGCGCCTACAACTTCGCAGGCTTCAGCGAAGGCTTTGTGGAAGTGCTCGCGGCCCAGCAAACCAAAGAAAACCCCAACTGGTTTCAGGGTACAGCCGATGCAGTCCGCCAGTATCTCTGGCTGTTTGAAGAGTGGGATATTGACCATTACCTGATACTCTCAGGCGATCACCTCTATCGGATGGACTATCGAGAATTTGTCCAACGCCACCTCGATACCAAAGCAGATATCACCCTATCTGTCTTACCGATGGATGACAAACGTGCATCCGACTTTGGGTTAATAAAAACCGATGAAGACGGTCGTATTATCTCTTTCAGCGAGAAACCCAAAGGCGAAGCTCTCAAACAAATGCAAGTCGATACCACTAAACTGGGATTGACACCGGAACAAGCTAAAGAAAACCCTTACATCGCCTCCATGGGGATTTATGTCTTCAACAAAGACGTTTTAATGCAACTGCTGAAAGAATCTCCGGAAAGGACTGATTTTGGCAAAGAAATTATTCCCGCCTCTGCCAAAGACTATAATGTTCAAGCCTACTTATTTGACGGGTACTGGGAAGATATCGGAACCATTGAGGCTTTCTATGATTCTAACTTAGCTCTCACAAAACAGCCTCATCCACCTTTCAGTTTCTACGACGAACAAGCCCCAATTTATACTCGTCAGCGTTACTTACCGCCATCTAAACTGTTAGACTGCCAAGTAACCGAGTCAATTATTGCTGAAGGTTGCATCCTCAAAGAATGCCGGATAGACCATTCAGTATTAGGAGTGCGATCGCGGATTGAAGCCGGATGTAACATCGAAGATTCCCTGATTATGGGCTCCGACTTCTACGAACCTTTCGCCGAAAGGCAGTCAGGTTCCGAAAAAGGTGCTGTCCCCGTTGGCATCGGTGCAAATACCAGGATTCGCCGCGCGATCGTTGACAAAAATGCCCGCATCGGTCGCCAAGTCCAAATTATCAATAAAGATAGAGTGGAAGAAGCCGAACGCGAAGACCAAGGATTTTATATCCGCAGCGGCATTATTGTAGTCCTCAAAAATGCCATCATTGCAGATGGGACGATCATTTAAGCAGATGTTAGTGGTTAGTAGTTAGTTGTTAGTTGTTAGTTGTTAAGGGTTAACTGTTAACTACTAACAACTAACCACTAATGCTATAGCAAAAGGCAGAAAGATTTCGGGATAAACCATCCGTAACGCCGCCATCTTGGCGGTAAAGTCACCGCTAAGATGGCGGTATTAGGGCACTTGCCTGCGTAAGTCCTATTAAGTAATTTTTTCCATCCCTCCATCCTTCCCTTCTCCACATCCCAATATCCCCATCTCCCATCTCCCCATCCCCCTCTCTCCTCATCTCCCGATCTCCTACCGTTCAGAGTACGGCGATCGCGATCGCCCCTTGAGAAACAACCGAACTTAGCTCAATTAAAACCTTTGATAGCCTAGTATTTACTCTAAATGTCACCTGTGACTTCCTATAGCGCCATAATAAATTATGAGCAAAGCTATCAATTTCCGATTATTTTTGCTAACAACCTTAAGCTAACAACTACTTAAAAGGAGGGCGGTTAATGGCTACAACTGACTTCAAAGACTATTACGCAATTCTGGGACTCAACAAAACCGCTAGTGCTGATGAAATTAAAAAATCCTACCGCAAACTCGCCCGGAAGTACCATCCTGACATGAATCCCGGCAACAAAGACGCAGAGGCCCGGTTTAAAGAAGTTAATGAAGCCTACGAAGTTTTATCAGACCCCGATAAACGCAAAAAATATGACCAATTCGGTCAATATTGGAAACAAGCCGGAACCCCTGGCGGATGGCCAGGTAGTCCCAATAATGTAGACTTTGGCGGCGTTGACTTCAGCCAATACGCCAGTTTTGACGAATTTATTAACACCTTACTTGGTCGCGCTGGCGGGCCCGCTGCCGGCAGCCGTCGTAATGGCAACTGGAACTACACATACCGCCCCAATCCAGGCGGGCCGACAGGCTATGGCGGATATGAGGATTTTACAGGGTTTGATAACCGCACGGCTGCAACTTCCCTCGACACCGAAGCAACTATTTCCCTCAGTCTTGGCGAAGCATTTCGGGGTGTTTCCAAGCGCGTTGGTACCGGCGATGTTTCCATTCCTGCGGGAGTAAAAGCCGGTAGCCGAATTCGGATTAAAGGAAAAGGTCAAATCGATCCCTACACCCAGCAAAGGGGAGATTTATACCTAAAAGTAGAAATTTTGCCTCATCCCTTCTTCCAGTTTGAAGGTGAAAATTTGGTTTGCGAAGTACCCGTAACGCCTGATGAAGCGGTATTGGGAGCCTCCATTGAGGTGCCCACCCCTGACGGGATGGTGGCGGTGAATGTGCCCGCAGGCATTCGTTCCGGTCAATCTTTGAGGTTGCGTGGCAAAGGGTGGCCCAAACCCAAGGGAGGCGATCGCACTGACCAATTAGTGAAAATTGCGATCGTTGCACCGAAAGAAATCAACGCTGTGGAGCGAGAATGCTATGAGAAAATCAAGGCAAATCGTAGTTTTAATCCCCGTAGCAATTTAAAACAGATGCTAATGTAAATTTTTGAGTTTTGATTTTTAAAATACAAGGGGCAGGTTTACAAGCTCAATAGTTTGTATTACAGATATTTGTGAACCAGCCCCGACAGAAATTATCCTCAACAGAACCTACGCACACTAACGCTAACAAGTCAAACTACAAAACCTTCTACCTTCTACTTAACTCTCGCAAATTGTAAGTTCATTGGGCTGACATCGCTTAATTTGAATGCTAACTCTTTCGGCTCCCTCACTTTCCAAATCTTCGATGTAGCCATTAGTGTTAGTTGAGGCTTCTTTATCGCTGTCAAATGGGCCAAAATAGTAAGTACAGCGTGGCGATTCAGTAACAACCTCTACCCACCATTCTCCTTGCTGTTTAGGGCGGCTGGGTTGAGTTATCAAACATAGCCCGATGCCGTATATCAAGAATAAATAAAATCCAAGCATCTTAATTATTTAAGTAGTATTTACTTCAATAAAGCTAACAAAACAGTTAGTGTGGCTGCCTCTGCCCCAGTGCTGACATTGAGATTAGTCGTGACCGTAATTAGGCATAGATCGTTGCCAATACTGGTTAACCGACCAAATGAAGTGAGGAAATCCGCTTAGTTCTCTTTAGTTCTCTGTGCATTATTAATGGCACACTAATGATCGAGACAAAATTAAATAAAAGGATCGATATTACCAATGGCGATTAAAGATCAACCACAACCGCCGCGCTCTCGCCAGATTGGCAATATTTTACTATTGCTATCAGGTCTGTTTCTACTAGGCAACATATTTTTACCAAGTTTACTTGGCCCACAAATTCCGCAAGTGCCTTATAGTTTGTTCGTCCATCAGGTGCAAGAACAAGAAGTACAACGGGTTTCTGTGGGTCAAAATGAAATCCGCTACCAGCTTAAAGGTGAAGCCGATAAACCAGGTCAAGTGCTGACGACAACACCGATTTTTGACTTAGAATTACCCAAACTTTTGGAAGAAAAAGGCGTTGAATTTGCAGCAACTCCTCCGCCTAAAAATGGCTGGTTTACCAGCTTATTAGGTTGGGTAGTTCCGCCATTAATTTTTGTTGCTATCTGGCAATTTTTTATCAGTCGCGGCGGTGGCGGCGGGCCTCAAGGTGCTCTTTCAATTGGTAAGAGCAAGGCTAAGGTTTATGTAGAAGGCGAATCCGCTAAAACAACTTTTGCTGATGTCGCAGGTGTTGAAGAAGCTAAGACAGAATTAGTTGAGATTGTTGATTTTCTCAAAACTCCAGACAGATTTACAGCAATTGGAGCTCGTATTCCCAAAGGCGTGCTGTTAGTTGGGCCTCCTGGTACTGGTAAAACCCTATTAGCAAAAGCTGTAGCGGGAGAAGCTGGCGTTCCGTTTTTTAGCATCTCTGGTTCCGAATTTGTAGAGTTGTTTGTCGGCGTTGGTTCCGCAAGAGTACGAGACTTATTTGAACAAGCAAAAAAACAGGCTCCTTGCATTATTTTCATTGACGAATTGGATGCAATTGGTAAGTCTCGTAGTAGTGGTGCTTTCTATGGTGGTAATGACGAACGCGAACAAACTCTCAATCAATTATTAACAGAAATGGACGGTTTTGCAGCAGGCAATACTACAGTAATTGTGCTAGCAGCAACTAATCGCCCTGAAAGTTTAGATCCAGCTTTGTTACGTCCGGGACGTTTTGACAGACAGGTTTTAGTTGACCGCCCCGATTTGTCAGGTCGCGAAGCTATTCTTAACATTCACTCTCAGAAAGTTAAACTAGGCCCAGATATTAACTTAAAAGCAATCGCCGCTCGAACTCCTGGTTTTGCCGGGGCAGATTTGGCAAATTTGGTGAATGAAGCTGCTTTATTGGCCGCTCGTAACCGGCGTGAAACTGTTGCTCAAGCTGACTTTGCCGAAGCCATAGAACGAGTGGTTGCTGGCTTAGAAAAGAAAAGTCGCGTGATGAATGAAAAAGAGAAAAAAATTGTCGCTTATCACGAAGTTGGTCACGCTTTAGTTGGCTTTTTAACTGCTACTAGCGGCAAGGTTGAAAAAATTTCAATCATTCCTCGCGGAATGGCAGCTTTAGGTTACACTTTGCAACTACCAACTGAAGACCGATTTTTGATGGATGAAGTAGAACTTCGCGGTCAAATTGCGACACTTTTGGGCGGACGTTCGGCCGAAGAGATTATTTTTGGTAGTATCACAACGGGTGCTTCCAATGATTTGCAACGGGCTACTGATTTGGCGGAACGGATGGTAACAACTTACGGAATGAGCAAGATTTTGGGGCCTTTGGCTTATGATAAAGGTCAGCAAGCTCAGTTTCTCAATGATGGTATGGGTAGCCCTCGCCGTCAGATGAGCGAACAGACAGCGGATGCTATTGATAAAGAGGTGAAAGAAATTGTCGAAACTGCTCACACTCAAGCTTTGGATATTTTGAAGAACAATCGCGATTTGCTGGAAACTATTGCGACGAAACTATTGGAAACTGAAGTAATTGAAGGTGAGACACTACACAATTTACTTGGTCAAGTCCAGCCTGTAAATGTTCCTGCTGCTGTTTAGTTCGGTCAGAATCTAGGTACTTCTGACGTAACGCCGCCCTCTGGGC
>NZ_JARFTR010000216.1 GCF_029167235.1 Kamptonema sp. UHCC 0994
GCGGTCAATTACCGCCCAGAGGGCGGCGTTACGAAGTTTTGTTTACGATGTCAGCCACAATATGCTAAGGTTAGTCTTTAAATAAAAAAATTAATAATTAAATTTTTAGCTTTGATTAACTTTTGATGTAAGTCAGCAGGCTAAAATCAGTCAAAAATATATTTGTTAGAGCAAATATATTTTTTCTATTTAAGCTTAAGTTTTCACAGTTTGCATACCAATTATGAAGGAAGCAATGAACTGGTTTGAAACATTTTTAGCGACTTCTGCTGATGCCTTCATAGAGTACAATCAAGAGCGGAAGTATGTATCTATTAATCCTGTTGCTGCCGCTTGGCTAGGACTAGAAACTGCTGAAATTATTGGGAAGAATAATTTAGAATTGATAAAAATATACCCAGAAAATGGGGTTTTGAAGTATATAACATCTCAGATAGAACCCTGCTTAGAACAAGTATTGATCGCAGGTGAAAAGAGAATCGCAATTCACGAAGCGATCGCCAGCGACGGCAGCATTAAAATTTATGAAACAGCTTACACACCTGTAAAGGAAAGTAGCGGGAATACACGAGTTTTCAGCGTAGGTCGAGATATTACCCAACATTACCGCTGGCAACAGCAAAAAGCAGCCGCCGCAGAGCGATCGCGCTTAACAGCATTAACCGCCGATGTCGGTATCGCCCTCACCCGCCACCCCCAAGAAATCCTTGGCCCTTGCTGCTCGGCGGCGGTGCATCACCTCGACGCAGCCTCAACTATAATTTGGACTTTCAACCCTCAAGAAAATGTCTTAGAACTCCAAGCTTCCGCCGGCTTAAGCCCCACCCCAGGCGGCCCCGACAGTCGAATCGCCTTTGGTTGCGGCAAAATCGGTCTAATTGCACAGCAGCAGCAGCCACTATTTGATAACAGATTTGCGATCGCAGATTTTGAATTAGGTGATTGGGGACTGGGGAGGGGAGAGGGGGAGAGGGGGAGCGAGGGAGCAGGGGAGCGAGGGAGCAGGGGAGAGGGGGAGCAGGGGAGCGAGGGAGATGAGGAAGTTAAATCTTCCCTATCCTCCCTATCCTCCCCACCTTCCCCACCCTCGATCGCCAGCTTCGCTGGGTATCCGCTGATAGTGGAAGATCGGCTAGTGGGGGTAATGGCAATCTTGATTTATCAACCGCTGAGTCAAGGACTGCAAGAAGCGCTATCATCTGTAACGAATGTGATTGCCTTGGGAATTGAGCGCAAACGGGCGGAGGCTGAATTAAACTCAGCTAGAGGTTTCCTCAATTCAGTAGTCGAAAATTTGCCCGTAGGCGTTTTTGCCAAAGATGCAGAGTCACTAAAATTCGTCTTGTGGAACAAAGCAGGAGAGACGATCGCAGGCGTTACTAGCCAAGAGGCGATCGGCAAAAGCGATTATGATTTTCTCCCCAAAGATCAAGCAGATGCGATCGCAGCTAAAGACAGAGAAGTTTTTACTAGCTATCAAAGCAATCCCTCAAATTTCTCCGTACAAGATGTAGCAGAATCCCCCATCCAGACTCCCCACAGAGGCTTAAGAATACTACACACCCGCAAAATTCCAATTTTTGACAAAAGCGGAAACCCCCAATATCTCCTAGGTATTACTGAGGATATCACCGAGCGCAAACAAGTAGACGAAAGCGTGCGCCTGTACGGTCAAATTGTCGAAAATATGCAAATTGGCTTGTATGTTTACCGCTTAGAAGATATCAACGACGACCGAAGTTTGAGAGCGATCGCCTCCAATCCAGCTACTACCTTATTTACCGGAGTAGAAATGGCAGATATTCTCGGTATGACCCTCGACGAAGTTTTCCCCCATCAGCGAGACAAAGGAATTCCCCAAGCATTTGCCTCAGTAATTCGCGAACAAAAAGCTGTAGAACTCGAAGATATTGACTGCGGCGAAGATGGTACTGTAATTCGCGCCTTTTCTATCAAAGCCTTTCCCTTACCCAACAACTGCGTCGGCGTTGCTTTTGAAAACATCACCTCTCGCAAAAAATTAGAATTAGAACTAAAACTAGCCTTAAAACAAAGCGAACGTTCCCAACAACTACTCCGCACAGTAATCGATACAACACCAGACTGGATTTTTGCCAAAGACCGTCATTTTAGATATATCTTAGTTAATCAAAGTTTTTCAGATTCTCTTAATCTTACCGTTGAAGAAGTTCTGGGTAAAGATGATGTAGAAATTGGTTTTCCAGAAACAGAAATTTTTGGCAATTGTCAACTCAATATTAGCGGATTTCGCAGCGATGAATCTATTGTACTTACTGGTGAAATAGTTCATAATCCAGACGATCGAGCTACTTTTGCCGACGGTTCTATCCACATCTTTGATACCCAGAAAATTCCCTTGCGCGACGCTGAAGGCAATATATTTGCAATCCTAGGTTTCGCCCACGATATTACTGAAAGACATTTAGTTCAAGAAGCATTGCGACAAAAAACTTCTGAATTAGAAGCAGTTTTTCAGGCATTGCCAGATTTGTATTTTCGGCTTAATGTCAATGGCATAATTTTGGATTACCTATCAGGAAGTTCCGGGGATTTATATGTTCCTCAAGAAGTGTTTTTGGGTCAACAAATGACAGAAGTTTTGCCTTTGAGAGTTGGCCGCCAATTTGAGCAGGCAATTCAGGAGACTTTTGCAAAGGGAGATTTAGTTACCCTTGAATATTCGTTGCGAATGCCGCAGGGAAAGCAAACTTATGAAGCTCGGTTATTACCCTTTGGTGACAGCCAAGTTATTATTCTTGCCCGCAACATTACAGAGCGCAAGCAGGCAGAAGCGCAGTTAAGAGAAAAAAATCAGCAGTTAGAGCTGACTTTGCAAGAATTAAGGAAAACTCAAACTCAATTAATTCAATCAGAAAAAATGTCAAGTTTAGGGCAGTTAGTAGCGGGAATTGCTCACGAAATTAACAACCCTGTAAGTTTCATTTATGGTAATATTTCTCATGCCAATGAATATGCTCAAAGCTTACTACATTTGTGCAGTTTATACCAAAAAAATTATACAAATCCAGCCCCAGAAATCACCGCATTAGCAGAAGAAATAGACCTCGATTTTCTGATCTCCGATTTTCCACAACTAATGAATTCGATGGAAATGGGAGCAGATCGCATCCGCCAGATAGTTCTATCTTTACGTAATTTTTCTCGGATCGAAGAATCTGATATTAAAACTGTTGATATTAGTCAAGGAATTGACAGCACCCTGCTAATTTTACAGCACAGATTGAAACAAACTGCGACCGATCGCAATACCGATCGCAATATTGAAGTGGTTAAAGAATATGGTTCTTTACCTTTAGTTGAATGCTACCCTGGACTCTTAAATCAGGTATTAATGAATATCATTAATAATGCTATTGACGCTTTGTCAGAAATGAAATCTGACAGCTTAGAAATTAGCAATTTTTCAGAAGGAGAAAATTTAGATGTTACTGCTATACCTCTAACTTGTAATATTTTACCTTGTATTACGATTCGCACTAGGCTTTTGGAAAGCAACAGAATCGCGATCGCAATTGCAGACAATGGGCCAGGTATGCCAGAATCAGTCAACTGCCGCATATTCGACCCCTTTTTTACTACTAAGCCAGTGGGAAAAGGCACTGGTTTGGGACTTTCTATCAGCTATCAAATTATTGTAGAAAAGCATGGCGGTATGTTAACCTGTATTTCAGCAAGTGGATCGGGGTCAGAATTTGTGATTGAAATTCCTATTCGGCAGAGATAATTGCTTAATTGTTAACTGTTAACTGTTAACTGTTAACTGTTAACTGTTAACTGTTAATTGTTAATTGTTAACTGTTAACTATACTCAAAACTTTAGTGATGATTTTCGGGAAACATTTCACCATCTTACTAACTACTTCTTCCTTCTTCCCTCTTCCTTCTTCCTTCTTCCTTCTTCCCTCGTGAGGTAATTATGACATATAAAGTAAAGACTTCCAGTGCAGTTGTAGAACCCCTTGAAGACGATGATGATGAGTCATACGTTGACTATTTTTATGACGATCCAGGTGCTCCTCCGGGGACTCTAGATCTAGAAGTAGACGCTGCACCTCCTGAAATTGTATTAATTGATTATAATGAGGCTACAGCTACTCGTTTGAAACTGACCTCCCCTAAAGATGCAGCACCCTACTTAGATACAGAATCAGTGTCTTGGGTTGACGTTTTAGGACTAGGAAATAGTGAAACTTGGCGGCAAATGAGCGAGGTTTTTGATTTGCATCCCCTCGCTCAAGAAGATGTGGTAAATGTACCACAGCGACCAAAAGTTGTGGACTATGAAGACCAACTTATAATTATTGCTTGGATGGTGATGCTAAGACCCGATTCAGAAACTTTCTACAAAGAGCAAGTTAGTTTAATTTTGGGTAAACATTATCTCGTAACTGTGCAGGAAGAACCGGATTATGATAGTTTTGGCCCCGTGCGCGATCGCATCCGCAATTCTAAAGGTGTTATCCGCAAACAGGGCGTGGACTATTTAACTTATTGCTTGTTAGATTCAATTATTGACGGCTTTTTTCCAGTGCTAGAAAGTTATGGCGAACGCATTGAGGAATTAGAGGATGAAGTGGTAATGAACCCCAATCGCAAAACTCTAGAAAAAATCTATACAATTAGGCGAGAATTGTTGACTCTCCGCCGGGCCATCTGGCCCCAGCGGGATGCCATTAATAGTCTGATTCGCGATGGTAGCGAATTAATTAGTCCAGATGTCCGAGTTTATTTGCGTGACTGTTACGACCATACTGTTCAGGTGATGGATATGGTGGAAAGTTACCGAGAACTTTCTTCTGGTTTAATGGATGTTTATTTGTCTTCAGTTGGTAACAAAATGAATGAAATTATGAAGTTACTGACTGTAATTTCTACGATTTTTATCCCTCTAACTTTTGTTGTCGGAATCTACGGCATGAACTTTAATACTGAAAAATCTCCTTTCAATATGCCAGAATTAAACTGGTATTTGGGTTATCCTTTGTGCTGGGCTGTAATGATTGCGATCGCATCAGGTTTAGTGTATTTCTTCTGGCGGCGTGGGTGGTTTGATAATTTTTCCACCATTAAGGATGATTAATAAGCTCTACTGCACAACTCCCGCAGGACTCACGCAATTAGCAATTAGTAATTAGTAATTAGCAAAATAATGTAGAATAAAAAAGGGGAGAGAGTAGGCGCAGGCGGTTGCGGACTCCGAAGAGTCTGAGGAAAGTCCGGGCTCCCGAAAGCCCAAACTTGCTGGATAACTCCCAGTGCGAGCGATCGCGAGGATAGTGCCACAGAAATATACCGCCTACACAGGAGCCTAAAGTGTTAAATTTTAGACTCAATACTGTGGGTAAGGGTGCAAAGGTGCGGTAAGAGCGCACCAGCAACGTCGAGAGGCGCTGGCTAGGTAAACCCCAGTTGGGAGCAAGGTCGGAGGAACTACGGTTGGTCTTTTACCAGTTCCGCTTGAATGCACCGCTAGAGGCATCTGGTAACAGGTGTCCCAGATAGATAACTGCCCTCTTAGCTGCTTGCAGTTAAGGGAACAGAACCCGGCTTATGTCTTGCTCTTTCCCCCCTAATTATTCCAGTTTTACTAAATAATATTTATGGGCAAATCCAGAATAATTTAGCTAGGACTTTACCCAAAACCATCTGTAACGCCGCCCTCTGGGCGGT
>NZ_JARFTR010000282.1 GCF_029167235.1 Kamptonema sp. UHCC 0994
GGCGGCGTTACTTAAGCTATTTGGTAACAAGAAAAACCAGAAAGAAAGAAGTCAAAAGTCAAAATATTACTAAATATTCCCCTCTGACTTCTTTCTTCTTTCTTCTTCCCTCTGCCTTCTTCCTTCTTAAACTGCCGCCAATTCAGGAGTAGGACGCTTACTATTACGAATACCTTCGATCGCGGCTGCATAATCCTTAGCCTTAAACACAGCAGAACCAGCAACGATCGCATTTGCTCCTGCTTCCAAAACCTGCCAAGTATTATCAACCTTTAGACCGCCATCCACCTCAATCCAAGGATCGAGGCCTCTTTCATCGCACATCTGGCGGAGTTTGCGAATTTTCGGCACCACCGTCGGGATAAAACTCTGACCCCCAAAGCCCGGATTTACACTCATAATCAGGATCAGATCGCAGAGTTCGAGTACGTGCTCAATCAACTCCAAAGGAGTCGAAGGATTTAGCACTACACCAGCCTGCTTACCCAGTTCGCGGATTTGACCGAGAGTGCGGTGTAAATGAGGAGAGGCATTATGTTCAGCGTGAACCGAGATGATATCAGCACCCGCCTTAGCAAAATCCTCGACGTATTTCTCAGGTTCCACTATCATCAAGTGAACATCCAGAGGCTTGCTGGTGACAGGGCGAATTGCCTCAACAATCAGAGGGCCAATAGTAATATTAGGAACGAAACGACCGTCCATCACATCAACGTGAATCCAGTCGGCTCCAGCCCGATCCACTGCTCGAATCTCATCTCCGAGACGGCTGAAATCTGCTGATAATATGGATGGAGAAATAACAGTCGATTTGCGGGATTGGGTCATGGCTAAGGATACTCTCCTGCGTCTGCGTGCTGTATTGAGTGTATCAAAATGTGGATATCATCTGCGATCGCCGCCGACAATCCATCTCTTACATCCTGCCTCGTTCTCATCTTCTCGAAATGAAAAACACAGATCCCTTAGAAAATTCCGATCTCAACCGCCTGCAACTGTTTGTATTACTAGCTCCTATCGTCGGCTTTTTCCCTGCCCTGTGGACGCTTTACCGTCGTCAGCGCAGCCCCGAACACAGAGCCGCCAGCCGATTAGCGATCGTCCTAGCTCTAGGTTGGCTCTCAGGGCATATTCTCTTAGAAGCTGGAGCCATCTCTGCGGAATCTTGGACAATACCCTTGTTATTAACGAGTAGCGTACTTACCACCAGCTATTTTATCGTCACCTTGGGGCTAATGATTCGGGTCTGGAAACGCCAACCACTTTGGCTACCTGGAATTAGCCGCATAGCTGAGCAAATGTTAGGCAAGCATCTATCATAGTTGAGGGCGATCTAAAAATCAGAACCTCTTGATTAATGGAGTTTCCAGGTTGATATAGCAACCGCGAAGACGGTTAGGACACTCGCTCATGGCCCAAACCGTTCGGACGTTCGGCGAAGCCATTGATTCTATTGCCATCTTCCCTGAGCATCGTAGCCCTAGCCCCTTAAAAATCCCCGTGTCTTCAGACCGAGGAGTGTCAATAATTCTTTTTTTGTGTGAGGAAGCCCGTGTCAGCTCAGAAAATGCAAAATCCAGACCCTAGAAGGCAAACAACTGGTCAACCTTTCCCGAAAAAATCTCCCCAATCTAACCGAGGGCGTTGGTTAGGGTTTGGTTTTGGTTTGGCGGGAGTGGCGATGCTTTCCGCCACAGCGGGAGCCTTATTAGCAGTATCTCTTTCTACTACCCCGCTTCAGCAGCAGCAGTTAAGTCCCGAAGAAGCTGCGGTATTTTCTCAAGGGGATCTGGCAAAAATGAACATGAAGATGCCAGAGCTCACTCGCCCAGTAAATATTTTAGTTTTGGGGCTGAAGGTTCTGAGTTCAGACTTAGATGAGCAGCCTAAAGATAATCCGGGATATATCACTTGGGTTAACTCCTTTAAGGGGCTAACGGATACGATGCTGTTAGTCAGATTTGACCCTCAGAACAAAAAATTAAGTGTGCTTTCTATCCCGCGAGATACGCGAACTGATATTGAAGGTAGGGGTTTGAGCAAGATTAATGAGGCGAATTATTATGGGGGCCCGGCCTTGGCGGCGAAGTCGGTAAGTTCGCTCCTCGGTGGCGTAGGAATTGACCGCTATGTGGTAGTTAATGTCCAAGGGATAAAAAGCTTGGTAGATGCTCTCGGCGGCTTGACTATGTATGTTCCTAAAGACATGAAGTATATAGATGAAAGCCAGCATTTGTACATCGATTTAAAAGCTGGTAAGCAACATCTTACAGGCGAACAAATCGTGCAATATCTACTTTACCGCCATGATGATTTGGGGGATATTGGGCGAGTGCAGCGGCAACAACTTTTGATGAGAGCTTTTATGGAACAGGAGCTCAATCTAGGTTTGGTATCGAAATTGCCGAAGGTTTTGTCGGTAATTCAATCTCATATTGATACAAATTTGAGTATTGAGGAATTAGTTGCTTTAGTTGGTTTTGGTACTCAGACTGACCGTTCTGGAATACAAATGTTGATGGTTCCGGGAGAGTTTAGCGATCCGAAGGAGTTTAAGGCTAGTTATTGGCTACCCGATCCAAGTGCGATCGAGACTTTGATGGCTCAACATTTTGATTTTGGTACTAATTCTTGGGGAGTGGAGAATGTAGACCCGAAATTTCTCAGGGTGGCGGTTTTAGATAGTACGGGAGATGATGCGGCTGCTGATGGGTTTGTGAGTATGTTGTCTGAAGCTGGTTATCAGAATGTGCGGGTAGGGAATTCTTGGCCTGAACCTTTGGCTGTAACTCGGATTGTGGCTCAAGATGGGAATGTTAAGGCTGCTGAGGCAATTCGCCAGTCTTTGGGTTTTGGGGAGGTTGTGGTTGAGAGTACAGGGAGTTTGCGATCGGATGTGACGATTAAGTTAGGTAAGGATTGGTTGAAGAAAAAGGGTGGTTATGGGAGGTCGAATAACTTTTAGTTTGTTGGTTATTGGTGTAAGTTTTTGAGTTGTTGTTGAGGGCGATCGCACTTTTATATCTAGTAGGAGTAAGAGTGCGATCGCTTTAATTCATTAGCTGATATTTGAGTAAAATTAATCGGATTGCCATTCTCGCTCGATTCTTTCTAAGTCTTTCGCGGCTCCCAATTGCTGAAAGATTTGATGGGCGGTGTTGTAATGTTGTTGGGCTAATTCTGTGTTATTGCGTTTGCGTTCAAGTCGTGCTAAATCGTAATATGACTCTGCAACTTTAGCAGTTTGTCCTAGTTTTTGCAACTGTGTCATAGCATCTTTAATGAGTGGTTCTGCTGCATCCAAATTACCTCTAAGCATTTCAATTTCCCCTAAACAGCCGATTGAAGTTGCTATCCCTTCGCGATCGCCTAATTGTGTCTCAACTTCCAAAGATTGCCGATACAGACGTTCAGCTTCCTCCCAATTGCCTCGATTGCGCTCAATATATCCCAACAATCCCTGTATTCCAGCAATAAGACTCTTATCGTCTTGCTCTTGTGCAATAGCTAAAGCATCCTGATAATATCTTTCTGCTTCATCCCAGTTACCAAAGTCACGGTATGTTGCACCAATATGTAGTAAGTAATAAGGAGTATCTCCCTTGTCAACTTTAGGTAATATTTGCTTGCACAAGTCTTTTAACAAATTCCAGCTTGAAGCCTTGAATACAGCAGGTATCTTGATTGCGATTTTCCCAATTAATCAAGTTGCTGCGATCGCAGTTACTCCTTTAGCGATCGTTTGCTTGATTAATAAGCATAGGCTTAAATAATACCGGGCGAATAGAATTCGCGGCTACACAAACGAAGTCCGCCTACGCGGACTAATAGAATTTCAACCCGCGCAGGCGGGTTTTGTTTGACAAGACGCGGTTTCAACCGCCGAGTAAATACAATTAATTTCAACCCGCGCAGGCGGGTTTTGTATGTGTAGACGCGGTTTCAACCGCCGAGTGAATAACCCTCCGCCCCCTCTAAGCCTCTACAATCCCCCCCAATCGCCTAAACCGAACCTCAACAGACGGATACCACCCACCCGAAAAATTAAAACCATGATTAAAATTCGTTACAATCAGTACATACAAAAGAGAAAAAAAGCTCTTATCTGAAATTAGAGGTAGCCAAAATGAACAGTACATTTCGCGTCGGCAACCTGTTTGGAATCCCATTTTACCTGCATCCCTCGTGGTTTTTAGTCCTGGCATTAGTAACCTGGGACTACGGCAGATTCCTAGCCGCAAGCTTTCCCGGTTTAGGCCCCCTATCGCCCTGGGTGCTGGGATTAGTCACAGCATTGCTATTATTTGCCTCCGTACTCGCCCACGAATTAGGACACAGTTGGGTAGCCAAAAAACAGGGAATTGACGTGAAATCGATCACGCTGTTTCTATTTGGAGGATTAGCCAACCTCGACAAAGAATCAAAAACTCCAGCGGAAGCATTTTGGGTAGCGATCGCAGGCCCCTTAGTCAGCATTATCCTGTTCGCATTACTCACCACCATCGGCGCAACAGCACCCATCACAGGCCCCATCGCTGCGATCGTGGGAATGCTAGCCTACATCAACTTAGCACTGGGGTTATTTAACCTGATTCCTGGCTTACCCCTCGACGGCGGAAACATCCTCAAAGCGATCGTCTGGAAAATCACCGGCAACCCTTACAAAGGCACGCTATTCGCTAGCCGCGTCGGTCAAATCTTAGGTGCGATCGCCATTATCTCTGGTTTCGTTGGTAACTTCTGGAACATATTAATCGGTTGGTTCCTGTGGCAAAATGCCGGTCAATCTGCCCAATCAGCTAAAGTTCAAAATGAACTAGCAGGATTAACAGCAGCAGATGCAGTCACCCCAGACAGCCCGATCGTTTCCGAACACATATCTATAAGAGAATTTGCCAACGATTATATCATCGGCAAAACTCCCTGGGCCCGCTTCTTAGTCACAGGGGAAGCCGGACAATTAGTAGGCGCGATCGCCGCTGATGACATCAAAAATATCCCTACTTCTCATTGGCCAGAAGTTACAATCAAAGAACTCATACAACCCATCAATTTTTCTACAGCAGTTCAACCGGATCAATCCTTACTGGAAGTTGCTACTCTGCTAGAACAATTGAAAGTACAAGAACTGCCCGTAATTCGCGACAACGGCGTACTTGTAGGACTAATCGAAAAATCGGGAATTATCCGTTTACTTCAAACGCGATCCGAAGCCAAGCCTGCTTAATATCGAGGGGCTAGGGGCTAGGGGCTAGGGGCTAGGGAAGAGGGAAGCGGGGAAGAAGGGTTGAGAATCAGAGTTTTAGGAATTCAGAATGTCCTAAGCGCCTTGGCGACTGCTATACTTACGATCTGTCATTGCGAGCGAAGCGAAGCAATCTCAAAACCTTGCGATTGCTTCGCTTCGCTGGCAATGACAAGTATTTAAACGGAGATGATATCACACACTTATAGGACTTACGTATGGACTCCCAGAAACCGGTTTTTTTGACGAAAATACTTCGCTGTTACCCACAGATTCTCTCAAAAACCCGGTTTCTTTGGTTGGGTGCACAAGTCCTGCATAAGCGAGTGTCCTAACCGTCTTCACGGTTGCTATATCAATCAAAATTGTTAACTGTTAACTGTTAACTGTTAACTGTTAATTGTTAATTGTTAACTGTTAATAATCCCTCCCCATCCTCCCCCATCCTCCCCC
>NZ_JARFTR010000167.1 GCF_029167235.1 Kamptonema sp. UHCC 0994
ACCGCCGATACGGCGGCGTTACGTGAACACTGTGTAAGTCTTGTATAATTATCTGCTGTAACTACTGAGCTTAATTTAATGACTATGCAATTAAGTGAAAGAGCAAAACAATTAATTTCCAAAGCCAGAATTGTCAGTTTTGCCACCTGGAAAAACTTATATTCAGATGAAGTAATTGCCATTTTTCAACAGGCTGACAATCAAAGTCGATATCTTACAGATGAGGATTTAGAACAGATTAAAAATCTGGCTAATGATTCCTCTTTAATGCTACAAAAAGCCAGATTATTGCGAGAGCAAGCTCCTAATCTTGTTGCCGATGCAAGGAAAAAGGTGTTAGCCAACTTTCCCAACATCACTGAGCCTGGTAACGACCTTTATCCTCCCGAACGTGCCGAAGCCTGTTGGCGAGATTTTTGGCATTTTCTACGCTGTATCACCTATGGAATTGCGGGTAATAATCCTCAATTTACTAGCCAAGAAGGACTCAAAAATATGGAGCTACTTTATCAAGAATTGCGGGTTCCCGTTCCAGCGATGCTCTGTGGACTAGAAGAATTGAAAAAAGTTAGCTTGCAGCAATTTAATTCTGAAGACCGGGCTTTCTTGGGTCTCTATTTTGACCATTTAATCGCTGAATTAAAACAATTTAGTCAAGCTTAATCAACTAAACAGTATAAAACCTTACTGTTTATTTTCTAAAGCAAATTTTCTAAAGCAGCAGCAACAACTCGATGATTTGAGTCTTGCCTAAGTTGACTCAAAACTTCCCTCACCTGTGGGTCACGAAACCCCTTTAAAGCAGACGCAACGTGCTGACGAATGCGTTCAGAATCCGAACCAACTAATCCTAATAACTGAGATAATGCTGCCTGTTCCTGACTGGTTCCAACTAACATACCAAGTGCATCCACAGCCGCTTCTTGGGTGGCAATATCATCGCCAGCTAAGGCTTCCATACAGACTTCAAATAGTTCATTTTCGCACTCCATATCTACTAAGACTGCCAGAATGCTACGACGAACCAGCCAGTGGTCATCCTGAAAAAAAGTCAGGACTAAATGAGACGCAGCACATTTTCCAAAAAGCGAAAGGGAATTAGCAGCCTCGGCCCGCACATTTGGCGTATTATCAAATTTCATAATTTGGAGTAATGCGGCGAAGGATTCGGCAGTTTGTTGTGCCCCAAATGCTCTGCTGACAAAGGAACGTACTAAAAATTCTGGGTCATCAAGTTTGCCTTTGAGTAGAGGAACAGCAATCTCTGGTTTATAATCCTTGAGAGCAGCAACCCCCTTGAGTCGATACTGAAAATCAGGATTGTTCAGACAGGTTTTGATTTCGTCAATATCCATAAGAATCACAGAGTAGGAGTTTTCTTTATTTTAACCAAAAAGTTATCTTTCTTCTCTCTTCCCTCTTCCCTCTTCCCTCTTCCCTCTTCCTTCTTCCTTCGATACAGTAGCTAAGCTCTTTCATCAAATCGAGTCTGAAAACTGCCGTACTTGAACCAATATTGTCGCAGTTCATGATGAGGTGTATGCAAACTAGCTTTAGCTTGATAGAGAATCACTTGTCGATGATTTCCCATCCAAAGTTTTTTTACTGGTTCAACAGAAATTAAGCACCCTCCTAGACAGTTAACGCATTCCTCAAATCGCTCAACTGCTGGATAGTCCAAAGTTTCAAAAATGAGAAATTTACCGTCAAAAATTAAGTGGCGACTTCGCAGCCAAGCCTGCATTTTTTTACAAGCTATTGGGGGTAACATCTTTCAGTTCCTCAGCTTGAAAACTGATTGATTTGTTCAGGACTTATGCAAAAATATCCGTAACGCCGCCATCCTGGCGGTAAAGAAACCGCCAAGATGGCGGCGTTACATAAAGCGTGCGTAAGTCCTGTTTTTATTGTCAAGTTTTCCATAGAAAAAGAGCGAATAATAAACTCGCTCTAGAGAAAGCAGGAGATATCTTAATGAAGACAATGGTAAGGATAGAGAAGCAAATCTTTACTTCTCTATCCGCTAATAACTCCAGGTCTTAAGCAACTTCTGTGATGCTGACAATACTCCCACCAGCACGATGAATGCGCTGAATTTGGGGAGTCATTTTCGCACCAGAGACGAGATATTCAGTGTTACTTAGTCGGCGAGGGCTGTCAAATTTAGACCCCTTGACTACAATCTTGAATGTCTTTTCGGTAGCATCTTTGTAAGCGCTAATCCGACCGCCTGTTGTTGGTAAAGTAATCTTGTTACCGCTATTACTTGCCACAAAGTCAACTAAGCGAGAAGCGGTAAAAGCACTATCAACTCCCGCATAACCCTGATACAGGGAAAGGGTGCGATTATAGCCGAGTTGCTTTTGTCCGACTTGACTTTTTGCGCCTTGATAGTAAGGAACAGTGTTTTCGCCAAATTTGTCCTGATATTCTGGACTATCGAGATAAGAATCAATTTCTGCCTCGTAGCCTTCTTCGATACAGCGACAAATATGCTCAGAAAGTTCCTCTTGAGCTAAGGGAGCGCGACCTAACAAATGTTTGAAGTTTAGCTCGACAAAGCGGTAAGGAGCGCAGGATTCAAAATACCGACTGCGATAGAAGTCAGATTTAGCCACAGCGCGGACAAATTCTCGTACTGTGATTGTGCCATCGTACAACTTAGATTCTGCAATCGTCAGGCGTTCACTTTCCATGACATGGGGATTGCCCAAGACTTGTTTGTAAACAGCGCGAATTACAGCTTGCTTATCTTCGAGGCTGCTAGTAGACCAAAGTTCTACCGGCGCATCTAAAACGACACTCATTCAGTTTCTCCTGAAAATAAATAACGCTTCAAAACGAGGAATTAACAATTGCCGAAAAACACTTAGGGAAATAATTTCCTAAGTGGCTAAGGCAGAGGTTTAAGGGGTTTTTAGTTGACAGCAGTGATGCTGGCAATCACACCGCCTTTTTGGTGGATGCGTTGATATTCTTGTGAGAGTCTATCAAATGGTACGAGATAGGCTTGATTGGTACGGCGCAATTTAGAGACTTGGTTCATCACAGTCGTTCCTGAAGAGCGATATCCAGTCACAGTAATGCGATAAACTTTGCCTGCTGCTGCTGCGCCTAATCCCGCACGGCTACGTGCATTGATAGCAGACTCTTGGAATGCCCAACCATCTCCAACTGCACCACCTGAAGGGGGAACTATTGGTAGAGGAGTTTGCTGAATCACGAATTTATTCAGAACAGGGGTTTTGCCAGAAAGACTGCCCTTCAAATCGCTGCTAGAAGCACCACGCAAGAGAGCAAACATATGAGTAAACCCAACCATATTTTGTCCTGGTTGGGTTTTGTAGCCTCGGTAATAGGGAACGATATTTTCCCCGTAGGCAGTTTGGTATTCATCACTATCGAGGTAAGAATCAATCTCTGCCTCGAAGCCTTCAGTATCTAAAATGGTGCTATGTGCTCTCATTTCTTCTAAGCCATCGGGAGCCCGACCAAGAAGATGTTTGAAATTGAGTTCAACAAAGCGGTAGCGAGGACAAGTATCGAAAAAGCGCGAACGGTACGCATCCGATTTAGCCAGAGCGCGGATAAACTCTCTAACACTTAGTTCGCCACGTTTGAATTGGGATTCAGGAATTGTTGCTCGTTCGCTTTCCATGACGTAGGCATTACCCAAAACTTGCCGATAGACGGCTTGAATAATGCTTTCAACTTCTTCTTGTGAATGTCCCGGAGTGAGTTCTAAACTTGGTGTTTCTTCAAATAAACTAACTCCAAGTCGAGATGCAGGGCCAAAAACCATTTAAAAAATCTCCACAATTGTGTTATATGAGAAGCTACCATACTTAGACGTTATATTAGAAAAGTTTACATAAATTAACATTATACCTGATTTGGGAGCGGGTACGTACTACATAAATGTATCTAGCTATTGACATCAATCCTTGTATTGCAAGACTTTTATGTGTAATATAAACTCATACAATGTAGTATAAAGAGTTCTAGTTGAACTTAATTAGGCTGACAATTTATCATATCTGTGGTAATTCTGCCGCAAAACTTTGACGTTTTTCAAACTTTAGAGAGCCAAAAGTTGAACCCCAAATCTGTTGATTAGTATTAACATCTAAACCTCTATCTAGGCTACCCCAGGTTGTTTCTGTAATCTCTACATCACTTACTAGGTAAGTTGAACAACCTCTTTTTTCGATCAGACAAAGGTTTCCAGGTTCTACACTACCTCGGAACATTTCACCATCTCGTTTAAAAATCATGGAGCAGTGATAGCGTCGTTGCAAACAATCGGGTTTAATAGTTTTGAGAATGCTTAATTCTCGTGCGGCTCCGGCGTATTGTATTGGATCTTCTAGGCTATAATTTTCAATATAAATTTGCTCTCCTTGGTCAATTAAACGATGAACTCCCTGACGATATGGACTCCAAAGATCGTGGTCATAAACCTGTTCGGAGTAAAAGCCAATAGCATTGAAAAATTCAAATGGTAAGGGACGAAAAAAGATGCGGATGTGGGCAAATTTTTGTGGGTTATCAAAGGATTGTTTGTAGTTGCTAAAATCACCGGCCATCCACTGAGCCAGGGTGATTAAATCATTGCTTTTAACTGAGTTCATAAGCTAAAAATAAGGAAGAAAGCTTTCAATTAATAACTAACCACTAACCACTAACCACTAACAATTAACTATTTCCCTGAAAGTGAACGAATTTCTGAGGCAAATGATGCGGTGACAACTCCACTTCCTCCACTGGTTTTAATTAGGGAAACCCGAAATCGTAAGTTGGGATTGGCAAACCAGATTTTTTCTTCGGCGGCTGCGCGATCGTAGGTAGTTAGCAGGACAAAAGTTTCATCTTCTGTGATATGATAGTCACCTACTGCGGCAATGGTTTCAGCATATCCTTGATCCCGCAATAATTTACCCCGATTGGGTACAGTGGGATCGGGGATTGGTACGAGGATACAACTACCTTTTACCTCGGCATTCTCATCCCAATCTGATTGTCCTTCCCAGGTCATTTGAAAGGGCATTACTGCTTCGGTTGGATCGATCTTATAGGACTGACAAAGGCTGATTACTGCCTCATCATCGGGTGAGAGTGCAACGATATCAATGACTGACTGTACAGCTTCAAAGTGGCTGAAGGTCAAGTGATGGGCGCTGCGCTGCGATCGCCATCGTCCAAGTGAATTTTCAACAAACTGTTTGATACTCATGGCAATTATTGTACAATGTTGTACAATGTCAATACTCAAAATATTTTTGTCAATATTTGTTTCATCTTTTAACTGTAACCTGAATTTCTGTATCTTATGATACTTTTTCCTGTGAGCACTCACGATCGTCTGTGACCCACAGAGGGATAGATTCCTAATTAATGCCGTTAGAGTATATTTTTTACAATGGGGGTAGTAGGACTTGAACCTACGACCTTGAGATTAAGAGTCACCTGCTCTAACCAACTGAGCTATACCCCCAGATCAAAACTAATATAGCATAACGGCATTGCCTAAGCAAGTCCTATTTACAAAAATTTAGAGATTTAGCGCGATCGCGCCGCAGACAACTGAGATTTCCAGACAGAGTGCGATCGCCCTCACACAACATTAGGACTTACGTAAAAGTTATGCGTAACGCCGCCATCTTGGCGGTCAAGTCACCGCCA
>NZ_JARFTR010000313.1 GCF_029167235.1 Kamptonema sp. UHCC 0994
ATTTCACTGTAAACATGACTTACGTAACGCCGCCTTCTAGGCGGTATCTTTACCGCCTAGAAGGCGGCGTTACGTATGCTGTAAGTCCTGACTTTATTTCGACAACTCAGTGTTGAATTCATTGACTATTCGCCGTTTGAGCTCGACAGACTCAGTACGGGGAAGCAAGTTAAAGACTTCTCGGAAAGCATCGTCTACCTTCTCGAAGGCGACGGCTCCCTTGATGTTGAAAGCAACTTTCCCAGACTGATTTAGTAACACCGTTTGAGGGACAATGCCTTCGTAGTAGTGGCTTGGTTCTGTAAGCGAGTCTAAAGGTTTCGCAGGAAGAGAATCAACACTCACGGGGATAAAGTCAGCGGCGCGGCCATAGTATTGCTGGAGGTTAGAGACTACGGTGGCATATTGCTTGCAATCGCTGCTGTCATCCAAATAGAACACCAGCAAGGCGGGTTTGCTGCGTTGAAACGAATCCGTAAGGGTGACTCTGGGAGGCACGAGAGAGCCATTACCGCCGTAGAGAGCGAAGATATTGCCATCAAAGCGATCGTCGTTGATGCCCGCAAAAGCGGCTGGTGTGAATGCTAGCAGGCAACTAAGTGCAACTGCGAGGGTTAACAAACAGGGCAAGATCCGGTATCGCCAACTGCGGCGGGAAGTAGCGGTAGTGGTTAGACGTTGAATCGCAGAAGGAGTCATAGGTTGTTGCTAGTGTTACTGAGCGGGCGAAGTTCCCTTGCCTCTATTTTATTTTTATCTGTTTGGGGCTAACGTAATATTAAATTTAAGGCTAAATCCAGAATTTGCTCTCGGTTAACCAGTTGTTCTAACTCTCTAGCTTCGTACCGCCCTGCTTCCACTTCTAGAGAAGCTTCGTTAATAGCTTGCTGATATGCTTCTTCTAGAGATAGGCGCAATTCTTCTGGAGGTAAATAAACTCCTCCTGCTTTACGACGCTTATTTAGCCCCTGAATTTTTAAAACAGAATTGCGAATAGATACTTCCCAGGATCGAGTTGAACGATTTTCGGCTTGCTGTTTAATCAGGTGTAGCAGGAGAATGACAGCATAACTGATAATATTATTAATTATGTCGGATTTGCTCATCTCTTCGAGTTCTTCAACGATGGCTAACGACCCTTTGATATCACCTTTTATCAGGAGTTCTTTAAGTTCAAGTAATTCTTCCATGATATTGGTAATTGGTAATTGGTAATTGGTAATTGCTAATATGCTGGCTGTACGTACTCAATTGAAAATCCTATATTACTTAACTTATATTACTTAACCTATCTTTGGTTACGCAGAAGACTTTGCTTGCGTGTGCGATCGCTACCAAGGCCAAAAAGTAGGCGACCTCTGAGATTCTGAGCCAAAGCAGAAACAACCTTAAGTTTACGCCATGCTTAGCGAAAAGCACCTGGCAAGGCTGAAAAAGGAAAGATCGAAACTCGATCCTTGACACATTACTCTTTTTACCCTTCCCCTTTTTGGGTCCCCAATATGAAAAGGATTGTTACAAACTATTACAACAAGACTAATAATGTGAACGTCATGCCTCAAAATGCTATCGGGAGGTAGTTAGTACAAAGGAATCACATCCTTGCTAGCCGCCCACCAATTTCTTGTACAAAACCTTCAGCCCCCTAGCTGCGCCTAGCTTACAAAATTTAGGTTATGCAGGCAATCTGTGGTATTGTAAACGACAGTCTTGTACGCGGGCAGGCACAACCAGCATCGCGAACAAGCGTCTCCCCGACGCAAAAAGTGGCTAAGCTACCAGCAACTTCAACCTTTGATGGCAGCGTTTCTCTCCAAAAGCGTCAAATCTCCAAGCTTTCATAGCGCGGAGCCTTTCACAAGCAGTAGGAAGCGCTAATTCCCGCCTCGCTTCCTTCCCGCTCAAAAACAAAGACGGGATATCCAGCGGGTAAATAAAAGATGAGTATCGTCACCAAATCTATCGTGAATGCCGATGCCGAGGCTCGTTATCTCAGCCCAGGCGAATTAGATCGGATCAAAGGCTTTGTCACCACTGGCGAACGCCGCGTTCGGATTGCCCAAATTTTGACCGAATCCCGCGAGCGCATCGTCAAGCAAGCCGGCGACCAACTTTTCCAAAAGCGCCCTGATGTCGTCTCTCCCGGCGGCAACGCTTATGGCGAAGAAATGACCGCCACCTGCCTCCGCGATCTGGACTATTACCTGCGCTTGATCACCTACGGAATCGTCGCTGGTGACATTACTCCCATCGAAGAGATCGGAATTGTCGGCGTTCGCGAAATGTACAAGTCCCTCGGTACCCCCATCGAAGCCGTTGCAGAAGGCGTTCGCGCCATGAAGAATGCAGCTTCTTCTCTGCTATCTGGTGACGATGCCTCCGAAGCTTCTTCTTACTTTGACTACGTTATCGGTGCGATGCAGTAAGGCATCTCGATTTTTGATTTTTGATTTTTGATTTTTGATTGGGGGGTTGCTAGCAAGAAACTAAAAAACTCTTGCACCTGACGCGCCACCAGCAAATCTAAAATCCTGACATCCAAGATCAAAAAATCCTTTCCTCGGACTGATTGAGCCACTTTCAAGGAAACCAAACAATCATGCAAGACGCAATTACCGCCGTTATCAATTCCTCTGACGTTCAAGGTAAGTACCTTGACAGCAGCGCCCTCGACAAACTGAAGGGTTATTTCTCCTCTGGTGAACTGCGCGTCCGCGCCGCGACCGCTATCAGCTCTAACGCTGCTACGATCGTCAAAGAAGCAGTTGCTAAGTCCCTACTGTACTCTGACATCACCCGTCCCGGCGGCAATATGTACACCACTCGCCGCTATGCAGCTTGCATCCGCGATTTAGATTACTACCTCCGCTACGCCACCTACGCTATGTTGGCCGGCGATCCTTCCATTCTCGATGAGCGCGTGCTCAACGGTTTGAAAGAAACCTACAACTCCTTGGGCGTGCCCATCGGCGCAACCGTCCAAGCCATCCAATCCATGAAGGAAGTCACCGCTGGTCTAGTTGGCGCTGATGCTGGCAAAGAAATGGGCGTTTACTTCGACTACATTAGCTCAGGCTTGAGCTAGGGCGAAGGAAGAAGGAAGAAGGAAGAAGGAAGAATTTAATTTCTTACTCGCCTTTATTGCCTTTTGACTTTTTACCTTTCTATGAGGTCAGGGAAGTTGAGAGTGAGTGCTAGACCGTGAAAGGCTAATCTCGATGATTTGATTAGTTTTAATGAGCTGGCTTTGACTCTAAACTCCCTGCCTTCAAATGGTTTTAGATTTTAGATTAGTGAATTGTCTGAGCTTCTCAATAATATTTAGAATCTCGGAGTTTATCCCCAATCGAAAATCCAAAATCCTAGCATGAAAAATCGAAAATTGATAGACTTTCTGTCTTCAATCTTTTAAAAAATCATCTAAGAATTGGTCAACCAACTGAGGAGAAATTTGCACCATGAGAATGTTTAAAGTGACTGCTTGCGTTCCCAGCCAAACTCGCATCCGCACTCAGCGTGAATTGCAAAATACTTACTTTACAAAGCTAGTTCCCTATGACAACTGGTTCCGGGAACAACAACGGATTATGAAAATGGGTGGAAAAATTATCAAGGTTCAACTCGCTACTGGTAAACCGGGTGCTAATACAGGTCTGCTGTAAAATCTTTGCAGATTCAATAATGTATTGGCAGGAGGTCGAGTTCGGCCTCTTTTTTTATTAGTTGTTAGTCCTTAAATTCTAAAATCCTATGGCTTATGACATCCGACAGCTAATTCCCTTTCTCGACCCCTCCGTGCAGGAATGGTCTGTAGAGGCCCGCGTGTTGCGGTGGCTGACTTTCCTGTGGCTATTTGTGGGGTTAGTGGTGCTGTTTTCAGCTTCCTACCCCAGCGCGAATGCTGATTATGGAGATGGACTTTATTACTTTAAGCGACAATTAATCGCGGTGGCAATCGGGTTAGTGGGTTTTAACGCGATCGTACACACTTCCTTGCGCTACATTCTAGAAATAGCTCAGTGGGCTTTTTTGTTATTGGTAGGTTTGCTGTGGTTAACATTAGTTCCGGGACTGGGAACTAATGTTAATGGTGCAACTCGCTGGATATCTCTAGGCCCAGTTCCAATTATTCAACCTTCTGAGTTAATTAAGCCTTTTTTAGTGCTACAAAGTGCTCGCATTTTCGGTAATTGGCATCGCATTAATTATAAATTCCGCTGGGCTTGGGTGGGAATTTTCGGCTTGGTGTTGTTGGGTATTTTGTTACAGCCAAATTTGAGTACAACGGCTTTGTGTGGGATGACTTTATGGTTAGTAGCAATGGCTGCTGGATTGCCTTATTATCAATTGGGCGCAACGGCTCTAGGAGGGCTATTTTTAGGTATTTTAAGTATCAGTATTAAAGAATATCAGCGCCGCCGAATTATGTCTTTTTTGAATCCTTGGGCCGATCCGATGCAGGATGGTTATCAGTTAATTCAAAGTCTATTGGCGGTGGGTTCTGGTGGATTTTGGGGTACTGGTTTAGGGATGTCGCAGCAAAAGTTATTTTATTTGCCGATTCAGTATAGCGATTTTATTTTTGCTGTTTATGCTGAGGAGTTTGGCTTGGCGGGGAGTTTGGTACTATTACTTTTTTTGGCGGCTTATGGGACGCTGGCGCTGTTGGTAGCACTGAAGGCTCGTAATATTGAGTATCAATTGGTGGCGATTGGGGTGATGGTGGTGATGGTAGGACAATCGCTTTTAAATATTGGGGTGGCGACGGGGGTTTTACCGACTACGGGTTTGCCACTACCACTGTTTAGTTATGGTGGTAGTTCGATGGTGGCAAGTTTGTTGTTAGCGGGTTTATTAATTCGGGTGGCTAGAGAGAGTTCAGAGGCTGAGGTTGTGTCTTTGGATGGGCGTAGAGATGAAATGAGACGCAAGAGATTAGGGACTAGGGGAAGAAGGGGCTAGGGAAAGAGAGGGGGAGATGGGGAGGATGGGGAGGATGGGGAAGATGGGGAAGATGGGTAATTAGCAATTTCAGCAATTAGCAATTAGCTATTAGCCATTAGCGTAAGTCTTGTTTTATTCTCTTTCCCTTCTTCCCTAGCCCCTAGCCCCTAGCCCCTTTCTTCCCCCTATCAACTTGCCCCAACATTAATTGCAGGACTATCAGCGAGAGGAGCACAAATTAGTATTCCTGTGCCGTTATCTTCAAGGGGGCCCAAATTAGGATCGACTTCCAGAGAACCTGCTGTAGCTTTGCCATTGTTAAAAGTATTCTCGATCGCAGGCCACTCAATATTCCCGCCGCCATCTGCAAAATAGGCCCCTGGTTCCGGGACAAACCCTCGATGATCGGAGGTATTTTGCTTGTTCCCCCAAGGATTTGCGGCTGTATTTGAGGAGATAATCGTGTTAGTGAGGCGAACATTTTGCCCGCCACGAATGCCACCCGCTTCATATCCCGCTTGGTTATTGGCCAAGGTGCAGTTATTGACACTCCCCGGTCTAAAGACACGGGGATTCTTAAGGACAAATTTTGGGGGATGAATCCCGCCAAAGTTTGATTCTTAAAGGGTTAGTCAATGACCCACTACTCACTCGCTCTATTGTAGAGTCT
>NZ_JARFTR010000011.1 GCF_029167235.1 Kamptonema sp. UHCC 0994
GTAATTTAACCGCCCAGAGGGCGGCGTTACGAGTCTTATAGCAACTTTCCATCTTAATTTTGCCTAGAGGCTACACCTAACTGTTGAAACAGCATACTCGGTAAATAAGCCCCGCCGCCAACCCATTCCGGTTCACTCCCTAAATCTGCCAAATTTTTAAAGGCTTCAAAAATACTGCCTGCCACCATTGTATTCTTCACGCGACCGACAATTTGACCTTTTTCGACCTTGTAGCCTAAATCCAAGTTAACAGAAAACTCGCCTGCTAACTCGTTAGATTGACCAGCACCCAAAACCTGATCCACAATTAAGCCTTCTTCCATGCTGGCAATTAATTCGCTTGTCAGCGTATTTCCAGGGGAAATGCAGAGGTTGACTAAATCGGGGCCGGGGCGAGATAGTCCACCTCGGAAACCGTTACCTGTGGATTTTACACCTGCACGGGCAGCCCAGCGACGATCCCAATAAAATCCCATGACTGTACCTTGGTCAATTAAGACTTTGCTGCTGGTGGGAGTCCCTTCATCGTCAAAGGGACAGGCGGAGGGCCCGATGGTGGGGTCTTCAAATAGGGTAAAGCGTTGGTCAAATAGGGTTTCACCTACCTTGTCAACTAAGGGAGAGGCTTTCTGGACGACTACTTGACCTGAAAGGATGGTATCAAATAAGCTACCAAGGGTGCTAGCGGCGGCTCTGGGGGTGAATAAGACTGGGTAGGAACCGCTGGTAATGGTGGCTTGATTTTCGGCCCAGCGATATTTTTGCAGGAGAGTTTGCAGGATATTATCGGTATCTAAGGGGCGATCGCGTGCTACATCATAGCTGTAAGCTTGGAGAAAATCTTCTCCTCTGACTAAATTGCCGGAAATACTACCGCTGACAATTTGGCTAGACCTTTCAGCATAAACATTTCGCGTTGTGGCAATTTTAACTCGACCGCTGCGGACGTGAAACCCGACATCTACGAGAATATCTGGATTGTAAGCGTGAACTTGTTCGATTAGCCCCTTGCCAACTTCCACTAATTGTTGTGTTGACGGCGGCGTGTAGGTGGTTTCTGGGGCCGTCATCTGGAAGTTATCAGCAAGTTCAAACTCTGCGGGATCTCCAATTTCAGCGGTTTGGATGGCCGCGTCTACCAAGTCTTCCAACCGCGTCAAGTCTGTGGAACTAGCGAAACCTAGTTTACCCTTATAAATTAGTCGAAGTGCAACGCCTTGCAGGGCCTTGGTTTGCAGGGATTTGAGGCGATTATTTTCAAATTCGATGGGGGTGTCTTGGCTGGATAAGTAGTAAACCTCAGCGGCCTCTGCTCGTACAGTTGCCAGTTTCAATATTTGTTCTAGGGTAGAATCGCTCACGATCGCGTTTTTAGTTTATAAATCTCTTTTTTATTTTAGGCGCGATCCGTGAGACTGGGAGATAGGGAGACTAGGAGGCTGGAAGTAATTAGCCATTAGCCATTAGCCATTAGCCATTAGCCATTAGTCATTAGCCATTAGCCATTAGCCATTAGCCTAAACAGACTGTAGCCTACACTTAAGATTCTGGAGTCACAGCACAGCGATCGCACAGTCCGAAAAACTCTAGCGTATGGTAATAAATCTTGAATGAGTGCAACTTTTGTAACTGGCGTTCCAATTCGTGGACGGGACATTCGTTAATCGGGATCGAGTCCCCGCATTCAAGACAAGTTAGGTGGTGTTGGTCTTCTTGTACCACACTGTAGAGGGATTCCCCGCTACCTAATGTCCGCACCTGAATCACTCCCTCCCGCTTTAAGACATCCAGGGAACGGTAAACTGTCGCTAAACCCATGCTTTGGTCGCTGTTACGCAGTTCTAAGTATATATCTTGAGCTGAAATCGAGCGGTTGAGGGTCTTGAGCAGATTTAAAATACGCTCCTGACTGCGGGTGTGGTGGGTTCTCATGGTCAGTTTTTTTGATATGCTTAAGTCTAAATCTTTCCTTGTTTCTAGGCTAGCTCAGTTCGGGAAAGACCATCGCCTGATTTTGGGCGATCGCGCATCACTAATATCATGTCCGGTAAAATACTTGTCATTGCGAGCCCAGCCTTGTCATTGCGAGCCCAGCCTTGTCATTGCGAGCGCAGCCTTGTCATTGCGAGCGCAGCGAAGCAATCGCAAGGTGTTAAGATTGCTTCGCTGCGCTCGCAATGACAAGCAATATATAAGATTGCTTCGGGCTTGCTTCGTACCCTCGCAACTGCGCTGCGCTTGGCTCGCAATGACAAGCAATATATATATATGTCCGACTACTTAATAATGGCTCACCTGGCGGATAATATTGGTATTGTTAACTTTAGTCAGACTTGACATCAGGTATTATTGTGGCTCAAAAATATCAGGCTCGAATTTATGTCACCCTCCGCCCCTCGGTTTTAGACCCCGCTGGTACTGCTGTACAGTCTGGTTTGCAACACATGGGCTATGACAATGTTGAGCAAATTCGGATCGGCAAGTATATTGAAATGACCATCTCTTGTGTGGATGAAGCAGCAGCCCGCCTTGAACTTGACCGTATTTGCGATCAATTGTTAGCTAATCCTGTTATTGAGAATTATACTTTTGATTTGACGGAATTGTTAACAGTTAACAGTTAACTGTTAACTGGAAAAGACAATTAGCAATTAGCAATTAGCAATTAGCAATTAGCAATTACCAATTACCAATTACCAATTACCAATTACCAATTACCAATTACCAATTATGAAATTTGGCGTTATTGTTTTTCCTGGTTCAAATTGCGATCGCGATGTGGTTTGGGTGACTCAAGGGTTGCTCAATCAGCCTACTCGCATGATTTGGCATGAAGAAACTGATATTTCTGACCTAGATGTTGTGGTAATTCCCGGAGGTTTCAGCTATGGAGATTATTTGAGGTGCGGCGCGATCGCACGTTTTTCTCCAGTGATGAAAGCTACTGTTGAACACGCAAAACTTGGTAAACCGGTCTTAGGCATTTGCAATGGTTTTCAAGTATTAACCGAGGCGGGTTTACTACCAGGAGCTCTAGCCAGAAATGCCGGGTTAAATTTTATTTGCGATCGCACCCCTCTCAAAGTCGAAAGCACTAACAGTCTTTGGACTTCTGCTTATAAATCCGGTCAAATTATTAACCTTCCAATTGCTCACGGTGAGGGACGCTACTATGCCGATGCTGATACTTTAGCAGAATTGGAAGATAACGGTCAAATCTTATTTCGCTATTGTACAAGTGCAGGTAAAATCAGCAATGCTGGCAACCCTAATGGCTCGTTAAATAATATTGCAGGTATTTGTAATCGTCAAGGAAATGTGTTAGGAATGATGCCACATCCAGAAAGGGCATCCGATCCTATTTTGGGCAAGACTGATGGTATTAAATTATTTGAAGGATTATTGTTGGCTGCTGTTGCAGATTAATCTCGTTCCTGATTGATTAGAGAAATGATGAAGCTAGAGTCGATCGCATCTTCAGGAGAAAAGGGACAAAATTCACTAAAAGTATTAACAGGTAGCTTGGTTTCAGTAGAAGTATCAACGACAGCATTAGAGTAGCAGTCAGAAAATACTTCAAGATAGTAAGGTTTAAGGCTGGGACTATCTTTTAATAAAAACTCAAGCTGACGGCGTTGTTCGAGAATCGTGCTTATCCAAGAATTTGAGCGTAATGAGGGTTGATATTGATACTTAAGTAAGTGCATCAACAAAACAATTAAGCGATTTTTAAGTTCCCGTCGCTGACTACCACTCATTGACTCAATTTCCTCAATTAAATTGTCAAAATCAACGTCATCAAGTTGGCGAGAGCGCAACTGTTGAGCCGTTGTATTGAGCCACAGATAAAAATCCTCTTTATAGAGACTTTTTATATGAGTAACTGATGTTTTGTTCAAGTTGGTAGTCATAGCGATCGCAGTTTGGAAGAAGGGGCTAGGGGCTAGGGGCTAGGGGGAAGAGGGGAATAGAATCTATGGTGACAGGAAATCAGAACGTCATAACTGCCAAGAAGGTTGCTATCTATCTAATGATTTCCTTCCTCCTCAGCTTTGCTCCCGTTGCTGGGTAACTCCAAGCAATAGCCAGCTCCATAAACGGTTTTAATGAAGCGGGGATGGCGGGGATCGGGTTCCATTTTAGTTCTTAGGTGTCTAATGTGTACTCTGATCGTCTCGATGTCGTCATCAGGATCGTATCCCCAAACTTCTTTGAGGATTTCGCTGGGAGAGACGGTTTGACCGTGACGCTGGAGTAAACAATGCAGTAACTCAAACTCTAGGTGAGTGAGTTTGACTATCTGAGTGTACCAAATAGCCTCAAATCTCTCTGGGACGAGGGTTAGAGGGCCGTAGCTCAAGATTTCAGAGTGTTTGGCGGCTTGAGGGATGCGATCGGTTCGCCGCAGCAAGGCTCGCACTCTCGCTAACATCTCTTCTAGCTCAAAGGGTTTGGTCAGGTAGTCGTCAGCACCGGCGTTAAAGCCTTCTACTTTGTCTTGGGTTTGACCCAAGGCGGTCAGCATTAATACGGGAATGTCTGCGGTGCGATCGTCGCGGCGCAAACGCTGGCAAACTGTAAATCCATCTACTCTTGGCAGCATTAAATCTAGCATGATCAAGTCAGGCAGCATTTGGATGGCTAGGGCCTGACCTTTGATCCCGTCTTCTGCTTGGGTGACTTCGTAGCCGGCCATTTCTAGGTTGACGGCAACAAGTTCTGCGATCGTAGGGTCATCATCAATAACAAGTATCCGGGGCATCATTATTTATCTTATTGCTAACCAGATGGCGGAGAGTATAGCCTTCTGGCGGTTCTAGGTATGTTTAATTGTGAATCTTCTAATCTTAAGCTTTTTTACGGATTATAAGGTTCATTAACAAGTATTTTGGTGATACTAAAATTTTGTGTGCTAATTTTAAGCGCTGTTGACCGATAGCTAAGGTAATTAAAAATTAAAAATTAAAAATTAAAATCTATTAAAAGCAAAGCGAAGTCAGCATTTAGCAAAGTATAGGGTTATCGGCAGTTGACAAAATACCGAGAATTACCTACATTTTAAACAGGTAATTCTCGGTAAAGCAGTGGACAGACTAATTAGTATAGGCGAACTAGCGGAACTCAAAGCCGTCAGTGTAGACACCATTAGGCGTTGGGAGAGCGATGGAAAAATTAAATCAGTCAGAACCAGCGGCGGACACAGGCGGTACAGGTTAGCTGACTTTGTAGAGCAAAAACTAGGTAAAACCCTTGCTTACGCCCGCGTTTCATCCCAAGATCAGAAACACGAACTTGATAGGCAAGACGCGGTGTTGTCTAGCTACTGTCAATCTAATGGCTGGAATTACGAGGTCATTAGAGACTTAGGCAGTGGCATGAATTATCGCAAAAAAGGTTTAAATAAACTACTCGCAGCTATTTTAGATGGTGATGTAGCGCGTCTTGTAATCACCCATAAAGATAGGTTGCTTCGGTTCGGATCTGAACTTATTTTTGCTGTATGTGAGTACCACGATATTGAAGTAATCATACTAAACAAAAAAGAGGATGCAACCTTTGAAGAGGATTTAGCATCGGATGTTCTGGAAATTATCACAGTC
>NZ_JARFTR010000184.1 GCF_029167235.1 Kamptonema sp. UHCC 0994
CGGTAAAGATACCGCCCAGAGGGCGGCGTTACGGGTACTGTTGTTTATCAAAACACTTGCTAAATTATTAGTCTTTCTGGAATTGCTTTACTCACTGTTGTTATTGTACCCCATCTACATTAGGTCTCGTTATACTTGTGTAGTTGCTGTATCCACTTTTCGCGATTCTGCTGCCATTCATCAGCCATAGCTTCCGAATTTATATTGCTTTCTAGTTCCAGCAATAAACTTGATACTTCTTGAACAATTGATGCACCCCGACATTTTTCTACCCAACTGTCCGCACGCTCTTTCCAGTGAGTATCCACCAATTCCCACTGCAAGTTAGATTCCAATTCAACTAGCAATTCTGCTAGATATGTCAGGTTAACTGATGCTGCCACATCGCTAACCCAACTTTCCCGCCGCTCTTTCCATTCTTTTGTCGCTCCTTCCCATTTGAGGTTGCTTTCAAGCTCTAACAGTAACTGATTTAGTTCTACCATTTTAAATCTTTGATTGTTTGCAGTTTGTGCTAAAATTATAGCAGAATTTTCAATATTTTATCTTTTGGTCAGTTTGAACCGATTTTAGCTATGAGACAAGAGTTTTAACCCCTGGCGGACTATATATTTAAAGAAAATAAAATAGCCCATCCTTTTTAAAGGCAGATGAGGATATCAACCTGAGCATCTAGTCGCCAAATCTTAAAGAATTGTAAACTACACTAGATCGATCAGCATACAGGAGTTAGCATAATATCGACTTAACACAGTCACTTAAGCGAATAACGGGAGTAGTAAGTAAACAATTCCCGATCGCGCCTGCTTGGACATAGCTCAACGATCGCTCAGAGAAAATTTATTTAGCCAGAGAATCTATGGGAATTTTAGTTGAAAACGTATCAAAACACTTTGGTTCTTTTCAGGCAGTAAGCCAGGTGAACCTAGAAATTAAAACAGGCTCTTTGGTAGCGCTATTAGGGCCGTCAGGGTCAGGAAAATCGACATTACTGCGGCTAATTGCCGGACTAGAACCGCCAGATATTGGCAAAATCTGGATTACAGGCAAAGATGCAACTTATCAGTCAGTACAAGATCGTCAAATCGGCTTTGTATTTCAGCATTATGCTTTGTTCAAACACTTGACAATTCGTGATAATATTGGTTTTGGTATGGACATCCGTAAATCCCCCAAAGCCAGAACGCGCAAACGAGTAGAAGAACTTTTAGATTTAGTACAACTGAGCGGATTAGGCGATCGCTATCCCTCCCAACTTTCGGGAGGACAAAGACAGCGCGTAGCCTTAGCCAGAGCCTTAGCAGTTGAACCCCAGGTACTTTTGCTAGACGAACCCTTCGGAGCCCTAGATGCCAAAGTTCGTAAAGAATTGCGCGACTGGTTGCGGCGGTTACACCACGAAGTTAACGTCACCACAGTTTTTGTTACCCACGACCAAGAAGAAGCGATGGAAGTCGCCGATGAAATTGTGGTGATGAACAAAGGTAGAGTCGAACAAGTCGGTACTCCAGCTCAGATTTATGACTCTCCAGCAACAGCCTTTGTGATGAGCTTTATTGGCCCTGTAAATGTCCTCTCCAGTACGGCCGGAATTTTTGCCCGTCAGACCTTGGAATCTGCCTCACCTCAAATTTATTTGCGTCCCCATGATGTTTTAATTCAAACCGAACCTGAAGCATCTTTTGCGCCGGCAAAAATTAATCGCATCGTCTATTTAGGTTGGGAAATTCAAATCGAATTACTTGTGGATGATAAGGAGATACTTACTGCTTACTTAGACCGCGATCGCTTTAAACTGCTAAATGTACAAGTCGATCAGCGAGTTTATGTCAAGCCTCGACAAGCTAGAGCATTTCCCGTTGAGTTGCCCGTTTAGCTGATAAAATTAAACAGGACTTACGAACTTTATCAGTGCGTAAGTCCTAAAAAATTAAAAGTTAGCTTTTCTAATTTGGTATAGCAAACGCCAAGTTTATCGCCAGTAAGGCCGTCCTTTCCAAAACACTCCAATCACAATTCCGATTAATGTAGTTTCTGATAAATCGACTAAAAACGCAGGTAGTGACAAGAAAGACTTGAAAGCCAAACCGACAAGCAAACACACAACTAAAGCCCACAAACTAGAGCCGTTAAGGAGAAATTGTTGCTGCCTTTGCTCAAAAAGATAAACTGCTAGTGCGCCCATACCCACTGCTGTAACAACAGGGATTAATACCCCCAAAGAAGAGCCGTAAAGTAGCTTTAGGATGTTGCGGACGATGGGAGATTGCGTGAAACCCCACCATAAGAATAAATCCAGTCCGATAACAATCAAATTGGTGAGGGCAGCAATTTGAAGCAGTTCTCGCCAGGGTAAGTTTTTTAAACGGCCTAGAGGATTGCTCATAGTGGAGAAGAAGTAGGTTACTTTGATTGTATTACAGCGATTGTATTACATCGCGATCGCTCTTACTATGACCCTTGAGCGCCATCTATGGCAATTCCTAAAGTAAAATACATACTGGGCTACTTTTGGGCAAAAAAGCTCAGATCGTCGCCCTGCAAGTTGTTGGCAGCATCGAAGGAAAGAGGATATGGTGGAAAGTACAGTAAATTGCGCTGTAAAGTGCGTGAACGGCTGCATTTTGGGCGATAACTGCCCTAAGCGGGAATATGCGGCTGCAACCTCAAGTTTTATAGAAAACACTTCTCTGGATAAAATGCTGGAGATGGCTGAGGAAGCGGTGAGAAAGAAGCGAACAGAACCGCCAAAATGGGTGATTCCTGATTTTCCAGAGTAGATTAAGGTGCGATCGCAATTGGTACTAGAAGTGCGATCGCTACATTGCCTTATTCCTAATGATAGGGGTCGGAAAAGCAAAGTCCTTTCCTTGGGTAGAAGTTGGTTTCAACCAGTAGGGATTAAGATGCTAAAACCGATCGCAAAGGCATGATTATGGTAAAAAAAGCTGACAAACAAGATTCTAGCGATTTGTCCCAAAAAATTACCGAATCCTACGGAACTGGCATTCGCGAGGAAGTAGGGCTGAATATTGACGGGCGGACAATGCGCGATCATCGAGATGAGTACACCGCCAATCTCGAACTAACAGGGGGCGATGTTGATGCTGCATCCTCCCAAGCTGCGGCTATGGTTGGCGACGAGGCTGTGGGGGGAACGACTGCAACTCCCGATCGGAATATTGTTGATGAATTAGGAACTGCTGTCGGGCTAGAAATGGAAGATGGCGAAGATTTGAGGACAACAGATATTTTGAATGAACGCGACGATCGCAGATGGGAATTAGATCCCACTTCTTCTGAAGATTACCAGCAACGAAGGGAGTAAACCGAAGCGATCGCTATATGCTAGCCATACCCAAATTCATTCTCAAACCGGGCTATCGATCGCAAGCAGAAGATACTTCCCCCGAAGTAGATGCCTTTCAATTCTGGCTACTCAGACAGCGATCGCCTCAACAACGCTTAGCAATGGGAAAAGCATTAAATCGCAGTGCACGCCAATTTTCCATCAACTGTTTTTATAAACGCTTCCCCAATTTATCTCATCAAGAGTTTGCCCGAAAACTTGCCTTTGCCTGGTTACAGGAAAACTGTCATCTTGATTACATTCCACAGGGAAATAAAATGACTTGGGTGCAAGATTCTATCGCCTTAGCTGCTCAACTGCACCCCATCTTTGAATCCCTTGATATTCCTTATTATATCACTGGTGGTGTGGCTGCGATCGCCTTCGGAGAGCCCCGTACTACTCAAGATTTAGATATAGTAATTGCGATCGAATTAAAAGATATTAGCTTGTTAGCAACTGAATTAGAGCGAATTGGATTTTATGTTCCCGGATTAGAAGATATAATTTCTGGACGAATGCAAACTTTACAAGTTACCCATATAGAAAGTATTGCTCGTGCTGATTTAATGATAACCGGAAACGATGAATTTGACCGCATCAAGTTTGAGAGAAGGCAACAATATGAAATTCCCGAAGGCACAGAAGTTTACCTAGCATCACCAGAAGATTTAATTCTCAACAAATTGCAATGGGGAAAGCGTAGTAAGTCTGAGAAACAATGGCGGGATGTATTGGGAATTTTGAAAGTACAAGGAGTATCTTTAGATTTTGATTATCTCAACTCTTGGGCTGAATATTTGGGGTTAATTGAGGATTTAAATTTAGCAATTCAGGAAGCCGGATTATAGATTTTAGAAATTTCAAGACTTACACAATTATTACCACTGTGGGTTAGAGGTGGCACAATTGATTCACCAAAGTAGTATCAGTTCTGAGAACTGGTGAAATCTATTAATCTGTCGCGCAGTTTTTGCCGCTCGCTTGGCTTGTGCCAGTTACGTAAGCCTTGTTTCTGTAACTGGCTAGAAGCCGCAATCCTGAGCCGTGCCACACAGCTTGAAAAAGAGAAGGTACACAAGTTGATGCTCTCCTCTCCCGTTTCAACACGCGGAGGTTCTTGAGAATAAATTTTCCTTTGAGCAATCATCAAAAAAATACCAGGACTTATACACTCAGGCTACTTATCAAGGGTAAAATGAGACTTTAAGTTTCCCACCCGCTGCTGAAAACAAGGAAATTTCGTCTTAATGCGTAATATCAGATGCCTAAGTCCTAGACAGATGTGATTTTTCCAATGCTTCCCCGTGCAGGTATGACCGCAATGGCTATTCCTTCCCACCAAGTTTCTAGTTCCAATAGGCTAATCTATCACCGCTTGAAACAGGCTCTCAAGCTCAATTTGCGTCGTCAAATTTTTATCGCAGTCTGTGACGACTTATGGCTGCGTGATTGCCTAGCAGCACGTTTACAAACAGAATTAGCAGGCACAGAGGGAGAGGAAAGGAAAGCAGAAAACTTGCAAGACTTTGAGGAGAAGTCAGAGTTCAAAATCGCCAAGCGCGGGGAAAAACAAAGCAAGAGCCGTCAAGGGTTGGGAGAACAAAAGTACATAGCTTTAGCTGATGAGCAAAGCAATCTCAAAACCGCTCAGCGTTACCAGGAACGAAGCCATCTCTCAAAACCGCTCAGCGTTGCCAAACGCGAAGCCTTGCTCGGTGTAAAGCAAACTGAAACAATCTCTCAAAACTCACAACTTCCTTACCCTCGATTTGTCAGCTTAGAGCTGAACTTAAGCGATCCTAATCCCATTGCTCAGATTTTACAGTGGTTAGCACAGTCTCCTGCACCTCAGAAAGCATCCTTTGGCAAGCGCGTACCCACCTTTCAAATTCTCGGAGCAGAACACTTAACAAGGCAGCCAGCAGCCTTACAGTGGTCATTTTTGAGCAATCTCAGGAATGTTGAGTCGCATCTTCCCACATGGCAGTTTAATTTGTTGTTGTGGCTACCGAAACCTTGGCTATTTACAATTCAGCAATCAGTACCAGAGTTTTGGCGGTGGCACACGGGTGTGTTTGAGTTTGAAGGTGAACCGACACCAGCGATGGGGGAGCGGGGGAGGGGGGGAGATGGGGAGA
>NZ_JARFTR010000135.1 GCF_029167235.1 Kamptonema sp. UHCC 0994
CGATGGCGAAGAAGGCGCAGGGGAAGAGGAGCAAGCCGCTCCAGCCGATGAAAACGAAGCGATCGCGCTTGAGCCAGTCGTCGAGGGCATCAAATAGGCCTCGTTCGTTCTGGGCGCGTCCGACTGCGATGGTCATTGTCAGATTCTCCAAATGGATATGATTACAACGGACGTTTTTCTAGTCACAGCTTGCCACTTCATAGCTCTGCTTTGGCAAAAAATGAGTGGATTGTGAATATACTTTACGTTTCTTTACCGCTGCTCATAATTATAGGGGGAAATCTTTACAAGAGCAAGAGGGACTGCAAGTAAACTCAGAATTGGTTAACAGGCTCAAGCAGAGCCTTCGCGATCGCAAACACTTAATCTGTGAATGTTACATACAATACAAAAAACTGACAGATAAGTTAGAGTCGATAGGAGCGTTGCCACTCCTACCTCTTTTTCAGAACGGAACGTGATACTGGGGCTTTTGCCCTTTTTGCAGCGCCCAAAAGGTTAAGAATTAAGAAAGATTCACGGCGGTTAAAACCGCCCGTGCCGCTTACATCTCATAGCTAAAGCCGATGAGTTTTCCGCTTGCTGAACCTTTTTTATAAGGTAGAATTTAGTTATCGAACCGCAAAGGCTCAGAAAACTCAAAGATAAAGAGCAAGAGTACGATTAAGTTACCCGTTTGAATGCAACTCGGTACCCAAAATGAAACAAAAGCATCCGAAATTCGCTTTAGTGTTGGCAGGTAATGCCGTCCTTTCAACGCTTTTATTGTCTGTTGGTGTTGCTTTTGCTCAACCCATCTCCCCAAATGCTCCTGAAGTGACTCCGACAAAAGCAATTTCTACTGGGGAGCGGCGGGAACTAGAACAATTGCGAGAACAAAAGCGGATTCTTGAGCGAACTCAAGCTGAAAATATCCGTAATTTTAGTCGAACAACAGTTTTATTTAATGTTGTGCTTGGGGCTTTTGTGCTGCTTTTAGCTGCTGCAATTGCAGTTTTGTTTCTGTTGCGGCGTGCTGTGATGTTTGAGATTGCCGATATGGCGAGAAGTCAGCTTAATGAATTAAAAGGTTTGGATAAGAAGATTGCTGAAGCTAATCAAACGGTTCAAAGTATTATCCAAAAAGCTGAGGAGATGGAGGAAGAGTTAGATAATGAGCAATCAAATTTTCAGGAAAAGTTAGGCATCAAAAAAGAGAAGGCATTGCAGTTGTTTTCTGAAGTGCAAGCAGAGGTCGGAGAACAGAGCAAATCTGGACTCCAAAAGCTAAAACAATCTGAGTCAGAGTTAGCGGTGTGGCTGGCTGAAATCCGAGAAAATATTCAAAGTCAAAGAGATTTTATTGTCCAAGATTTACAAAAATTATCCTCAGAGTTTGCTCCTTACCTTGTGGATATGCAGTCTGAGGTTCAAGGTCATAAAAATGCAGTTTTGCAAACTATGAAACAGACGGAAGCTGAGTTTGCATCTCAATATTATGAAATTAAAATTAATGCTGAAAAGCAACAGGATTTAATTCTACAAAATCTCAAACAGGCGGAGTCTGGGTTGTCAGCTCAATTGTCTTTGATTTCAGTTAATGCTGAAAAGCAACAAGATTTAATTCTGCAAAATCTGAAACAAGCGCAGTCAGAGCTATCAGTTAAATTGGCTCAAATTCCAGTTAATGCTGAAAGGCAACAGGATTTTATTCTGCAAAACCTGAAAAAGCAAGAGTCTGATTTAACCCAGTATATAGCGAAATTAAAAGTTGAGTCTGAACAAAAAGTGCGGCTGTTCCATGCAGAGGCTATTAAAAATCAGGAAAGATTAGGGAGGGAAATAACGGCTCAACTTTCAGAATTGCACGTAGAAATTAAAAAGCAAATGCTGCTAGTGAGCAAAAACTTAAAAGGTACAGAGGCAGAGTTTACTACTTTTATTTCGGATTCCCAATCGAGTATTAAACAAAATCAGCATCAAACTTTTCAGAATTTAGAAAGTCTACAGAGTTCTGCAAAGGCTCAATTGTCTGCATTGATGTCTGAGATTCAAGGCGGTAAAAATTCAGCTTTACAGAACTTAGAACAGCTAGAAACTGAAATTACTTCTGTACTTACGGAGTTGGAAACTCAGGTGAAATCTCGGAAGGATTTAACGATTCAGAATTTAGAGCAATCCCAGGCTGATTTAGTTGCTAAACTTTCGGAAATACTCTCGGAAACTCAAACTCACAAGGCTCAAATTTGGCAAAAAATTGCTGATAGTTCGCCGACGGCAATTGCAGAGGCTGTAATCCCGGAAGTGACGCTAAAAATTCAAGGTTTAAACGAACAAATTGAACGTTTAAAGTCAAATCATCCTGAATTGTTCTTGAATGTAGAAGACTATATTAATCACGGAAATAGTTTGTTATCTCAAGGGAGTTACAATCAGGTAATATCGAATTGTAATCGCGCTTTGGAAGTCAAGCAAAATTGTCCTGAGATTTGGTATCAGCGTGGTCTTGCTCAGTGGGAATTGCAGCAGTTTGAAGAGGCGAATGCTGCTTTTAATCAAGCCATTGAGCTCAAAACAGATGATGCGAATATCTGGTATCATAGAGGGATTACGTTAAAAGAATTGCGGCGTTATGAAGCAGCGATCGCAGATTTTAACAAGGCTCTGGAAATTCAGCCGCAGGATAGCAAAGCATGGTTACATCGAGGATTAGCCTTGGCAAAATTGAAACGTGCGGAAGATGCGATCGCTTCCTTTGACAAAGCTATTGAAATCAATCCAGATTACCGCGAAGCTTGGGTAAATCGAGGAGTCGCACTAGGTACGTTACAACAGGAAGAGGAAGCTTTCAAATCTTTCGATCGCGCGGTTCATGTAGAGCCTGATGATGCTGTCGCCTGGTTAAATCGAGGTTTGGCTTTGGGGGTTTTAGAACGGTATGAAGAGGCGATCGCTTCTTTTGACAAGTCGATAGAATTGAATTATGAGTCTTATAAAGCTTGGAATTCCAGAGGCGAGATGTTGGTAAAGCTAGAACGCGATCGCGATGCGATTGAAAGCTTTGACCGCGCGGTTAAAATTAAACCAGACTTTGCTAACGCTTATTACAACAAGGCGATTTGTTATGCTTTGCAAGAGGAAGTAGACTTGGCAGTTGAAAATCTAGAACACGCGATCGCACGAAATCCCCAATATCGGATCGAAGCAACAACGGAACCAGATTTTGAGTTAATTGCAGAATATGACAGATTTTGGGACTTAATTGAAGGTTGATAGCACATCTAGTGGTGCTTGAGTCCTGTTCATTAGTAATTCAAAGATCGATAAAAAATCTTTGATAATCGGGTCAATATTTTCTTGTGTCAAAATTGGGACATGGATAAATATACATTGACTTGGCAAGTGATGATCTCTGATATGTTTCAACACTGAATAATATAGAGCTTCGCAAACAAATTTGCCTGCATCATTGCTAATCTCAGTTATAGTTAAATTTGTAACTAGGCTTGACAGTGGGATGCTTGTGTGCAGAATTTCGCCGTCGGAAGTGGCAGTGGATTCAACAGTTAAATTTTTGCGGGATTCAGCCATACCGCAGCAAATAATAATATCGGGTTGTAATTCGTCGATTTTAGCGATCGCTTGTATCGGCCCTAGCTTAGGATCGACGGGCAGTTTTCTTAAAAAAGTTAGGGCGTAAGGCAACGATTCTATTTCTGAAACCTTTGCCAGTAAATCATCGGAAGAATTAGACTGTTGATGGGGCAGCCAAGTGTCAAAAGAGGTCAGCAGGATGTTGATAGTCATAGAAAGAGCGATCGTCGAGTCGGTTTTGTGTAAAGATATTGAAAGCTTCTAATATAAGGCAAGCAAGTCAAAAAACTATGATTGCAGTAGTAGACTACGATATGGGCAATTTGCACTCAGTCTGCAAAGGCTTAGAGAAAGTGGGTGCAACGCCTCATGTCACTGATTCGCCGAAGGAAATCGATCGAGCAGATGCGGTGGTTTTGCCCGGTGTGGGTTCGTTTGACCCAGCAGTGCAGCATTTGCGATCGCGCGGCTTAGCCGAACCAATTAAAGCCGCGATCGCATCTGGTAAACCATTCTTAGGCATTTGTCTGGGTTTGCAAATATTGTTTGAAAGTTCCGAAGAAGGCACAGAACCAGGGTTAGGAATTGTCGCCGGTACTGTACGCAGATTTCATTCGGAACCAGGGCTGACAATTCCTCATATGGGATGGAACCAACTACACTTTAATCAGCCAGATATCCCCTTGTGGCAAAGTTTATCAGCGAACAATTGGGTTTATTTTGTCCATTCTTACTATGTTGACCCCATCGATCCAAGATTCTGCGCTGCAAGTGTAACTCACGGTACTCAAACTGTGACGGCGGCGATCGCCCAAGGCAATTTGATGGCCGTACAATTTCATCCAGAAAAGTCTTCTGCTACAGGTCTACAAATTCTATCAAATTTTGTTAGCCAAGTCAGGGTGACTGTTAACTGTTAACTGCAATTGGTAATTTAGGCAAAACTATCTGTAACGCCGCCATCTTGGCGGTGACTTTACCGCCGCCATCTTGGCGGTGACTTTACCGCCGGGACGGCGGCGTTACGTGGTTCGTGTGTAAATCCTTTGTTAGTTGGTAAAATGAGCCTAAGAATTCACGGCAACCGTCAACTTAAAACTCTACCCGGACTTCTCACTCGCCCGACTCTGGGGCGAGTGCGAGAGGCGGTTTTCAATATCTGGCAAGGCACTATTGATGGATGCCGATGGCTAGATTTGTGTGCAGGTAGCGGGTCAATGGGTGCTGAAGCACTGTGTCGAGGGGCTAAAGAAGCGATCGCGATCGAAAAGTCCGCCAAAGCTTGCGCCATCATTCGTCAAAATTGGCAGCAAGTAGCCAACTCTTCCCAGCAATTCCAGATCCTTCGGGGAGATGCGATCGCAGAACTGCATAAGCTAGCGGGACAGCAGTTTGACCGGATTTACTTCGATCCGCCCTACGCCAGCGACTTGTACCAACCAGCGTTAGAAGCGATCGCCACCCAACAAATGCTAGCCGAGGACGGCGAACTAGCAGTAGAACACAGCCCCGAACTAGAGACAATAGAACCATTACCACCCTTGGAAATTTGCAGGCAGAAAGTCTATGGCAATACAGCCTTGACTTTCTACCGTCCCGCATAAATAGGCGATCGCTTGTCTATTTATTAATGCCTAACTGATCGCCACGCTTGTATTGCTGATAGGCAGCGAAAAATAGCCCCAGCAAGGTGACGGCAATCAAACCCAAGACAATACCTGAAAGCAGCGGTTCTACCACGTTATATCTCCCGATCTTTAACTTTTCACAATTTATAGCAATCTTAATCTTAATTGAAATGTGAACAGGACTTACCTAAAAGTATGCGTAACGCCGCCCTCTGGGCGGTAACGGAACCG
>NZ_JARFTR010000251.1 GCF_029167235.1 Kamptonema sp. UHCC 0994
GAGATGGTATAATCACCCATTCTCAATTAGCAATTAGCCATTAGCCATTAGCCATTAGCAATTGATGATAAATTGCCCAAATTGCCATCGCCCTTAAATAATGGCTAGCCCTAAATGTACCCGTTGCTGTAATTGCTTCAGGTGTCCGAAATTGCAACCCATTTGCATAAATTTGCTTGACGACTACCTCCGTCAATTCTAAAGCTTTTTCCTTCATCCCCATCTGCACCATAAAAGCAGCTAAACCAAAATTAATTCCCGTCCAAACTTCTAGAGGATGAGTTGCATCTGGCTTTTCTGGGGAACCATCAAGCATAACGCCATTAGCTGCACCAAACTCACCTTGATTGAACTTAATAAAACAAGATTCATACACTGTTTCTAAGGTGCTGATAACACATTCTTCTGGTACAATATCGGGCAATCCTAATAAACGTGCATAGAATTGACCGCATAGCTGATCTGCCATTACCACCTCTGAACCGCTTTCGCTATCTAATCGGTAATATTGCCCATTCCACAGTCTTTGTTGATAGATTGGTTTAGCTTTTTCTAACCAATTTTGGTAATTGGTAATTGGTAATTGGTAATTGGTAATTGGCAAGAAACTTACATCCGTGAAATCCTTGTTGAAATTTTTAATTGGTGATTGGTTAAATTCTTCTCCACTGTTTTGATGTTTAATAAGTAAAGAACCAATCGCGATCGCAGCTTCTAACGCGGCTAACCACAACCCCCCGCAATAGGCACTCACGCCGCGCATCTGCCAATCATCAAAAGTCTGATCGGGGGCACCTGAATTTTCAGGAATCCCATCGCCATCTAAATCGAAGGTTTTGAGATAAGCTAAAGCTTCCACAATTGCCGGCCAACACTCTTGCAAAAACTCGTAATCTGTGCTACCAGTTAACAAGAAATCTCGATAAACTTGCAAGACAAAATCGCAAGGTAAATCTTTCCACAAATTGCAATCTTGATAGCTGGTATAGTTAGTTTTCTCCCAAGGGTGTTCGTTGGGAGCACCTAAATCATGGGGTGTAGCCCCGGCAATTTTACGCACGGCTGAGGCTTGATTCCAGCCAATAACTCTAGGGGTATCATCTCCTGTGAAAATTGCTCTAGCAAAGGCTAAAAGCACTGCCTTATCTAATTCTGGCCACAGCATTAACAGGGCAAAAGAACCGTAAAGACGGACATCTAAACTCTCGTACCAACGATAATCTATGCACTCCAAAACTGCAAATTGACCTTTAGGATCGCGTTCGTCAGCAGCACTCCAAAGTGTGCCACCATCAGTTAGGGCATAGAGTTCGTTAAACATTGCCATTTTAATGCTATCTGGCAAGTCTTCCCTGGCTAAAATTGGCTGTTGCCAAGCTTGAATATTTTCTCGCCAAGTATCCGAATGCTTCATAGCAGTACGAATTATTGACCAGACATTTTTGCCATTGCGACCAAAGAAATCTGTGTAGCGGCGGTAATACCAAACTTCGGGCGCAAATTCGGTGATCGGAAAATCCCAAGCTAAAATAAAGGGAATCTTGCGAGTTTTTCCCGGTCTAATTGTAAACCGAACTGCGATCGCGCAGGCTAATTGTTCGCCTCCTGCGGCTGGTGTTTCATCGGGATCGTCTAGCAAGAAGCCTTCTTGAGAAAATGGCCGCCAAATGTCTTCGCCGCTGCCTGCGGGGTTCCAACGGGTTTGATAAAATACTTCTACGGCGGCATTAGCGACTGTAGCGATCGCCCATTGTCCTTCGCCTTCTTTTACTTCTTCTGATGCACTCAATCGCGTCATTACGCAGCCGATGCGGTGGAAATCTTCTACTAACCGATTGAAATTTCCCCCACTTTCACCCCAGCGAGAATTATATTCATAAACCGGGCTACCATCATCTCGGACTTTAATTTCTGGGGATTTATTGGCATTAGTAAACCAGCCGACTGTATTCTGCCAAGTCAGCATGATGCTGAGAGTAATTGGTCGATCTGTGGGATTGTGGGCTATCCATTCAAAGATGGCGACTGGATAACTACTTTCCTGATAGTTGCCCGCCCAAATTGGTGAAAATTGTTCGCAGCTTAATTCTGCTTGAAAGACATTTTCATAAACAAACCAACTGCGAGGATAAAGTGCATGATAACTACCAGTGCTCAGGCTTAAATCTGAATTTTGCTCCTCAATTTTTAATTTTTCATTCTTAATTTTTAATTCGCTCGGATACCATTTCCAAGCAGATAAACTACCATCTGTAGGGGGTTCTGTAGATAGGGCATAAGCTTGTTTTTTGCCGTCAATTTCTTCAAAGACGCTGAATTGACAGGCGGGTAAACTGTGGAAAATGTGCTCGCCGCCGTCGATATGCCAAAGGTTGAAGTCGCCACGATGCGATCGCCCGATACAGCCGGCACCGAAGCCGCCGAGGGGCATTCCATGCCAGGGGCCATCGTCGAGATTGCTGGGGTAACGGACGGTGTAAGGATTGTTCCAACCTAGGCCGATAGGGCGGTTCCAGGTTTGGGGGGGGATGTTTGGGTTAGATGTGCGATCGGTCATGCTATTGATTTTACCCGATCAATGGTGGGTGTTTTTTCTTGAGAGGGGGATATTGCCATAAGTCTCGACTCGAATCTTTCCGTCCCCTTAATTAGAGGTTGATTAGAGGTACTGTTGGTAATAGTTCGCTTTGTCATTGCGAACTCTGCGAAGCGATCGCTAGGTTCTGGGATTGCTTCGCGGAACTCGCAATGACATATAGCAAGCTTCTTGGCAGTTAAGACGTTCTGATTTCCACCAAACTCGCTGATTCTATTCCTTCTTTCCCTAGCCCCTAGCCCCTAGCCCCTAGCCCCTAACCGCTGAAAGCGGTTGCTATAAGTCCTATTTTGCGTAAGTCAGACAATAAAAAACCCCAGGCAAGTTTTGCTTGGGGTTTGTAAATCAGGGTGCATCTATGTTTTTTATATTCCCAAGCTAGAGATAGCTATCAGGATAAATTACTCAAGTTCCACCGATCGCCTCGCTTAAATAATCGGCCGCAGCTTCCACTACCGCGATCGCATTTTCATAAACCATCCGCGTCGGCCCCAAAACTCCGACACTGCCCACCGGCACTGAACCCCGCTGATAAGTTGAGGAAATCAGCGTACAACAGCGGATCGGTTCTAAGGGGTTTTCTGACCCAATTCGCACTTTTACCCGCTTACCGGGCGTTTCTGACGCACCTGATGCAAAAATTAGAGGCCAGAGTTGCTCTTGTTCTTGTTCCAGTAGATGAATAATGGTTTGAACTTGTTGGAGTTGGGAAAATTCAGGTAATCGTAGGGCTTCTGCTAAACCACTTATTAAAATGCGGGTATAAGCTGGAGTTTGAGCTTTCCGACTCAAATCTGAGAGTACAGTTTTCAACAATTCGGCATAGCGTTCAAATTCGCGACCTAATTCGCTAGCATCGATCAGTGAGAGTTCGCACAGCGATCGCCCCCGCAGTTGGCTATTAAGGAAATTTGATAATATTTGCAATTCGCGATCGACTATTTCTGCATCTTCTGGCCCCAAGGTTTCGCTAGCTTCACCATTTTTAGGTTGAGGTAACTCCATCAAAACTGACTGCGTTTCGTAGCTATCAGTGACTACAATCAGCATTACCTGTTTCGGGTCGATTTGCACCAGTTGGACGTGGCGCAAGTTACCTGTATGAGACTGTGGAAGGGTAATCAGAGCAATATAGCCGCTGACAGTTGCCAAAATTTGGGCTGCACCCCTCAGCAGTGTTTCCATCCGGCCATCAGACCAATTAAGCTGGTCTAGAACCTGTTCGACTTTACCACCTAATTTTTCAGAGGGAGCGATTAGCCGATCCACGTAAATCCGGTAGCCTGAGTCAGAGGGAATCCGTCCGGCGGAGGTGTGAGGTTGATAGAGTAGTCCAGCTTTTTCTAAGACTCCCATTGCATTACGAATGGTGGCGGGACTAACACTGAGGTTATATTCGTCAACCAAAGCTTTTGAGCCAACGGGTTCGGCTGTAGTTATATAATGGCGAACTGTTGCCCAAAGGATACGTTGTTGGCGATCGGTAAGATTGACGCTCACAGGCATTTAAGCTCAATTATCGAACAAATAGCGGCGGGTTTTATATAAAATCGATCGTAGGATGCAAAGTTTATGGGCTAAACCCGCCTCTACTCTGAACCCAGAAACTCTGTCCTCAAAGGTAGCAGATCGGAGTTGTTAATCCCACCATAACAGAGTTTGGCTAATAGCGGGGGATGGTGCGATCGACTTTAATAGAGTAGTAGTCGATGCCGCCTGTAATGTTTTTGACGTTAGTAAAGCCTTGATCTGCCAACCAATGGCACATTTGAGCCGATCGCACACCATGATGGCATAGAACTAGGGTTTCTGCGTCGGGATTGAGGCGGGTACGAATTTGGTCAGACCATGCGGTAAATTCGCTTAAGGGCAAAATTTCAAACCCTGGTAGAGATGCGATCGCAATTTCATAGGTTTCTCGCACGTCTACAAGCTGCAATTTTTCCGGTGATTCTTCCTTGAGGCGGCGGCCTAATTCTTCGACAGTAATTTCTGAAATTATTTGTGGCATTTGGTTGTAGCTTTTATAGACGGCAATATTAAAAATATAGCGATAATTGGCAAATTAGCAATTAGCAATTACCAATTACCAATTAGCAATTAGCAATTAGCAATTAGCAATTACCAATTACCAATTTGCCTTGCCACTGTTAACGCAGAATAAGAAACCCCTGCTGTTCCTTCACCTGGATGAGTGGAATCACCTACTAGCCAAAGATGCTTAACTGGTGTCCGATTTGCAAAGCCAAATGGCCCAAAAGTAGGTATTCTTTGACCGATACCGCCGACAACTCCGCGATCGCGACCAGTATACCGCGCAAATGTTCGAGGCGTTGCTGCTTCTTGATGTAAAATCTTATCAGGTGTTAAGTCAAAATATTGACCCAAACGCGCGATCGTTTCTTCGCTATATCTTTGTTTCAACCCTTCATAATCTGCACAATTCCACCACTTTCTAGTATCAGTAAAAGATGAGGCTGTAATTGTCGCCCTCCCTTTCGGTGCTCTACCATCTCCTGACTTGCTGACAGAAACAAACAGGGAATTGTTTTCACCAATTACGCCTTCATAGTCGTATAAAAATTGAAGATGCGGCGGACAATTTTCAGGAATTGCGCTTTCCTCTACTCCTAAATATATCACGAAAGCACCTGATGCTGGAGGCAATTTATCTACTCGATACTTGTAACCAGCCATTGAATTTGGCAAGTTGGCAACCGATAAGTTATCGCAGTCCCCAAGACTATTAGGAAATATATCCGTAACGCCGCCTTCTAGGCGGTA
>NZ_JARFTR010000123.1 GCF_029167235.1 Kamptonema sp. UHCC 0994
AGTCTGGTTAAAGGGTAAAAAAGCAGAAATGCAGAGATTGCTTAGTTCAAATCCCAGTCAGCTCAGCAGGCAGAACCCTTACAGGGCAAGCTTCAAAAAAAAGTCAAAAAAACTTTGCCAAAACGCTTGACATTCCTTGGCAGTCGGGTTAGATTAATAAAGCGCCAGAAGGAAAGGCAACTGACCCGAAGCGCCCCGAACCTAGAAAAATCAATAGTTTGAAAGCACAAAGCACTATTTAAACCTCGTCAAAATTATAACGGGTTGAGAGTGAAAACTCAATACCCAAAAACAAAAAAACGAGAATCTCTTACTTAAAGAGTAAGAGAGAGCCTAAAGAACTAACTTCGTTTCATCACGGAGAGTTTGATCCTGGCTCAGGATGAACGCTGGCGGTCTGCTTAACACATGCAAGTCGAACGGGTGTAGCAATACATTAGTGGCGGACGGGTGAGTAACGCGTGAGAATCTGCCTTCAGGACTGGGACAACAGTGGGAAACCGCTGCTAACCCCGGATGTACCGAAAGGGCAAATATTTATAGCCTGAAGATGAGCTCGCGTCTGATTAGCTAGTTGGTGGGGTAAAAGCCTACCAAGGCATCGATCAGTAGCTGGTCTGAGAGGACGATCAGCCACACTGGGACTGAGACACGGCCCAGACTCCTACGGGAGGCAGCAGTGGGGAATTTTCCGCAATGGGCGAAAGCCTGACGGAGCAAGACCGCGTGAGGGAGGAAGGCTCTTGGGTTGTAAACCTCTTTTCTCTGGGAAGAACAAAATGACGGTACCAGAGGAATCAGCATCGGCTAACTCCGTGCCAGCAGCCGCGGTAAGACGGAGGATGCAAGCGTTATCCGGAATGATTGGGCGTAAAGCGTCCGCAGGTGGCAATTCAAGTCTGCTGTTAAAGCGCAGGGCTTAACTCTGTAAAGGCAGTGGAAACTGAATAGCTAGAGTGTGGTAGGGGTAGAGGGAATTCCCAGTGTAGCGGTGAAATGCGTAGAGATTGGGAAGAACATCGGTGGCGAAGGCGCTCTACTGGACCATAACTGACACTCACAGGACGAAAGCTAGGGGAGCGAATGGGATTAGATACCCCAGTAGTCCTAGCCGTAAACGATGGATACTAGGTGTTGTCTGTATCGACCCGGACAGTGCCGTAGCTAACGCGTTAAGTATCCCGCCTGGGGAGTACGCACGCAAGTGTGAAACTCAAAGGAATTGACGGGGGCCCGCACAAGCGGTGGAGTATGTGGTTTAATTCGATGCAACGCGAAGAACCTTACCAGGACTTGACATGTCGCGAATCTGAGTGAAAGCTCGGAGTGCCTTCGGGAGCGCGAACACAGGTGGTGCATGGCTGTCGTCAGCTCGTGTCGTGAGATGTTGGGTTAAGTCCCGCAACGAGCGCAACCCTCGTTTTTAGTTGCCAGCATTAAGTTGGGCACTCTAAAGAGACTGCCGGTGACAAACCGGAGGAAGGTGGGGATGACGTCAAGTCAGCATGCCCCTTACGTCCTGGGCTACACACGTACTACAATGGTAGGGACAGAGGGCAGCCAACTCGCGAGAGTGAGCTAATCCCGTAAACCCTGCCTCAGTTCAGATCGCAGGCTGCAACTCGCCTGCGTGAAGGCGGAATCGCTAGTAATCGCCGGTCAGCATACGGCGGTGAATCCGTTCCCGGGCCTTGTACACACCGCCCGTCACACCATGGAAGTTGGCCATGCCCGAAGTCGTTACTCTAACCGCAAGGAGGAGGATGCCGAAGGCAGGGCTGATGACTGGGGTGAAGTCGTAACAAGGTAGCCGTACCGGAAGGTGTGGCTGGATCACCTCCTTTTAGGGAGACCAACTGGAATTAACCTAATCCACTTTCACGGTTAATATTCAGATATCCCTGGTCGTTCGAGGAAATTGTTGTCAAGCGTGCTTTCAAACTATTACCTAGTTCGGTTGATGGGCTATTAGCTCAGTTGGTTAGAGCGCACCCCTGATAAGGGTGAGGTCTCTGGTTCAAATCCAGAATGGCCCACCTTAATTAGAAGTTAAAAATCTCTAATTAGAAATGCTAAATTTTTAATTTGTAATTTTTAATTTGTAATTTCCCAAAGCGTGGGGGTATAGCTCAGTTGGTAGAGCGCTGCCTTTGCAAGGCAGATGTCAGCGGTTCGAGTCCGCTTACCTCCACTCTTACCCAACCAACCGAAAACCACAAAATTAAGTTCAACTCAATCAGAAAAAATAATAGTCAAAAAACTGTTGCGTCCAAAGCAATATGTGATAGACTAGAAAGAGTGACTATAAAAGCTCAGCACCTAGATTCAGCTTCAAGCTAATCGGAATGCTGGTCTTCCAAGTCCAGCCAGAACCTTGAAAACTGCATAGAAATAAGTCATCAAAAAGTTTGAGAGACATTTACCAGGAATTTATTCTGCGTGAAAGTCAAATCAAGCCGACAATCAAACAAAAAAAGTGGTCAAGCTACAAAGGGCTGACGGTGGATACCTAGGCACACAGAGGCGATGAAGGACGTGGCGACCTACGAAAAACTCCGGGGAGCTGGAAGCAAGCATCGATCCGGAGATGTCCGAATGGGGCAACCCTTAAGGCGCGTCGTTGAATACATAGATGACGCGCAGCCAACCGGGCGAACTGAAACATCTTAGTAGCCCGAGGAAAAGAAAGCAATTGCGATTTCCCTAGTAGTGGTGAGCGAACGGGAATCAGCCTAAACCAGGTGTTTTTACATCTGGGGTCGTGGGACAGCGACAAAAGACTGGAAAGGTTAGACGAAGTAGTTGAAAGCTACACCAGAGGGGGTGAAAGTCCCGTAGTCGAAAATTAGACCAGCTTAGCTGCATCCCGAGTAGCACGGGGCCCGTGAAATCCCGTGTGAATCTGCGAGGACCATCTCGTAAGGCTAAATACTACTGTGTGACCGATAGTGAACCAGTACCGCGAGGGAAAGGTGAAAAGAACCCCGAAAGGGGAGTGAAATAGAACCTGAAACCGTCAGCTTACAAGCAATGGGAGCTCGATTTAACGAGTGACCGTGTGCCTGTTGAAGCATGAGCCGGCGAGTTATAGGCAGTGGCAGGTTAAGACATTAATCGTCGTAGCCAAAGCGAAAGCGAGTTTGATAAGAGCGTTTCGTCACTGTTTATAGACCCGAACCCGGGTGATCTAACCATGTCCAGGATGAAGCTTGGGTAACACCAAGTGGAGGTCCGAACCGACTGATGTTGAAAAATCAGCGGATGAGGTGTGGTTAGGGGTGAAATGCCAATCGAACCCGGAGCTAGCTGGTTCTCCCCGAAATGTGTTGAGGCACAGCGGTCGAGATTAAGTTTGGGGGTAAAGCACTGTTTCGGTGCGGGCTGCGAGAGCGGTACCAAATCGAGACAAACTCTGAATACCAAACCCGTACTCGGCCAGTCAGACGGTGGGGGATAAGCTCCATCGTCGAGAGGGAAACAGCCCAGACCACCAGCTAAGGTCCCCAAATGACTGCTAAGTGATAAAGGAGGTGAGAGTGCACTGACAACCAGGAGGTTTGCCTAGAAGCAGCCACCCTTGAAAGAGTGCGTAATAGCTCACTGGTCAAGCGCTCTTGCGCCGAAAATGAACGGGGCTAAGCAGTCTACCGAAGCTGTGGAATATGAATAATATTGGTAGGGGAGCGTTCCGCAACGGTGTGAAGCACTAGCGACAAGCAGGTGTGGACTGTGCGGAAGTGAGAATGTCGGCTTGAGTAGCGCAAATGTAGGTGAGAATCCTACACCCCGAAACCCTAAGGGTTCCAGAGCCAGGCTCGTCCGCTCTGGGTGAGTCAGGTCCTAAGGCGAGGCCAAACGGCGTAGTCGATGGATAACGGGTTAACATTCCCGTACCGATAATTGTTGGTGCAGAGGGACGGAGAAGGCAATCGCCAGCCGGATGTTGGTTACCGGTTTAAGTATTCGAGGTGTTGAGAGACGGTGAAAACGTCTTGAGCTGAGGTACGAGTACGACCTCCTACGGGAGGGAAGTGGTAGATGTCATGCTTCCAAGAAAAGCTCTAAACACCATAAGCAGTTATTGCCTGTACCCGAAACCGACACAGGTAGGGAGGTTGAGTAAACCAAGGGGCGCGAGATAACTCTCTCTAAGGAACTCGGCAAAATTGCCCCGTAACTTCGGAAGAAGGGGTGCCACCGCAAGGTGGTCGCAGTGAAGAGTCCCAGGCGACTGTTTACCAAAAACACAGGTCTCCGCTAAGTCGCAAGACGACGTATGGGGGCTGACGCCTGCCCAGTGCTGGAAGGTTAAGGAAGTCGGTCAGGGAGCAATCCTGAAGCTGGCGACTGAAGCCCCAGTGAACGGCGGCCGTAACTATAACGGTCCTAAGGTAGCGAAATTCCTTGTCGGGTAAGTTCCGACCCGCACGAAAGGCGTAACGATCTGGGAGCTGTCTCGGAGAGAGACTCGGCGAAATAGAATTGTCTGTGAAGATACGGACTACCTGCACCTGGACAGAAAGACCCTATGAAGCTTTACTATAGCCTGGAATTGTGTTCGGGCTTCGCTTACGCAGGATAGGTGGGAGGCTTTGAAGTTCTGCTTGTGGGCAGGATGGAGCCAACGGTGAGATACCACTTTAGCGAGGCTAGAATTCTAACCTTTACCCATGATCTGGGAAAGAGACAGTTTCAGGGGGGTAGTTTGACTGGGGCGGTCGCCTCCTAAAAGGTAACGGAGGCGCACAATGGTTCCCTCAGGCTGGTTGGAAATCAGCCATAGAGTGCAAAGGCATAAGGGAGCTTGACTGTAAGACCTACAAGTCGAGCAGGGTGGAAACACGGTCTTAGTGATCCGACGGTTCCGTATGGAAGGGCCGTCGCTCAACGGATAAAAGTTACTCTAGGGATAACAGGCTGATCTCCCCCAAGAGTCCACATCGACGGGGAGGTTTGGCACCTCGATGTCGGCTCATCGCAACCTGGGGCGGAAGTACGTCCCAAGGGTTCGGCTGTTCGCCGATTAAAGCGGTACGTGAGCTGGGTTCAGAACGTCGTGAGACAGTTCGGTCCATATCCGGTGCAGGCGCAAGAAGATTGAGAGGATTCCTCCCTAGTACGAGAGGACCGGGAGGGACGCACCGCTGGTGTACCTGTTATCGTGCCAACGGTAAACGCAGGGTAGCCAAGTGCGGAGTGGATAACCGCTGAAAGCATCTAAGTGGGAAGCCCACCTCAAGATGAGTCTTCTCATGGAGTTATCCAGTAAGGTCACGGGCAGAACACCCGTTGATAGGCGTTAAGTGGAAGTCCTGTGAGGGATGAAGCTGAGGCGCACTAACAGACCGAGGGCTTGACCTCTAACTTTGATTTGAT
>NZ_JARFTR010000301.1 GCF_029167235.1 Kamptonema sp. UHCC 0994
AAGAGCGATCGCTAGATAGTGCAAGCTGTAAGTCTAGAAGTAAAAAACGACAAATTTTCGGCCGCCATACCTTTACCCATACCATAACAGGAACGTTTACGCCACGCGATCGCGGGTAGGTGTCCCTGGGGAGCATTCAAATTGAATCTGAGTTCATCGTAATAGGCCCAGCTATCTTTTAGCCGCCATCCCACGCGATCGCAAAAGTCTGTATAATTCCCGCCCTCACTCTCCCAAATTTCCTGTTGTACTCTCAACCCAAATAACCCGCTACTATAATATTCCCAAAGTTGGTCAATAGTGCGAAGGTCTGTACAAGGGAATTTTTCAATATCGGCCGCACTCAGCCAACCTTCTTCTTCTCGAAAAGCTATTTGAAGTATAATTTCCCAAGTATGTTCGTCCGCTTTACGCCATTTCCCCGCCGCTAAAAGCTGCATTAATTGTCTGTAATCCATCCCCACTTCTGACATCGGCGGCGTTTGTTCGGGAATCGCACTAATTTTCTCTTCTAGCCGCGATAGGGAATCAGCAATTAAATCTGGATTCATCTGTTCTAGGCGATACAAAACCCATTCTAATTGAGACTGGAGGTTTGCTCTTTCAACTGCGGCTGATTGTAGTTGGATTTGCAACTGATTTAACTGAGTTTCCCATCCCTGAACTTGCGAACTTGCCCACATCCGTCTTGCCCAATCTAGTCTAAGTTGTTCCTTTTTCCAATAAGCTTTGGACTGTTTTCGACCCAGGGGAAAAGGCGCTAAATCCCAACCACAAATCGAGCAGAAATCAGCTTTACCTTCTAAATATTCACGATCGCAAACAGGACACTTAGCCATATTCAATTTTACAGGGGATTTTAGGTTTATTAAATACACTAAGGCTTTATTGCCCTGTTGATATACTAATTGGACAGTCAAGAATTAAAGTTAATAGGTACGGGGCGCGAAATTCCGTAACCCTGAGCATAATCTACTCCTATCTCTCGCAATTTTCCTAAGATAGTTTCGTCTTCGACAAACTCAGCCACAGTTTCAATCTTCATGGCATGGGCAATGCGATTAAAGCCTTCCACGATCGCTTGAGAAATCAAATTATGACTAATCTTCTTAACAAAGATACCATCAATTTTTAGATAGTCAACTGGTAAATTCATCAGATAAGCAAAGGAACTCAATCCACTGCCAAAATCATCTAAAGCAAAGCGACAGCCAAGTTTTTTGAGTTCGCTAATGAAATATCTGGCTTGGTCAAAGTTAGCGATCGCTGCGGTCTCGGTGATTTCAAAACAAATAGTCTCCGGGGGAATTTGGTAGCGAGGAAATTGTTCGATTAAAAACCTCATAAACCGATTGTTACAAACACTAGCACCAGAAAGATTAATCGTATATAAGCCTTTAGTAACAAGTTCTTGCTTAGATAAAATGTTATAATTAGAAAATATTTTTTCAATTACCCAGCGATCAATATCGGCGCTCAAACCATAACGCTCAGCGGCGGAAATAAACGCAGATGGAGATACTAATTCTCCATTTTCATCTAGCATTCTGATCAAAATCTCATAATGTTCTACTAATGGTTTGGAGGTAATAGAGACAATTTTTTGCTGGTACAGACAAAAACGATTAGTTTCCAGCGCTCGGCTGATTTGGGCAATCAACTGCCTCTCCCCACGCTGTTTAATTAATTCGCTATCATCCCGACGATAAATATGAACACAGTTGCGTCCTTTAGCCTCATCCACTTTCCAGCCAGTTAGTTGTTCAGCCACAGGATTGAAATATCTAATATTACCTTCAGCATCGGTAGTAATGACGGCTTTTAATTGTCTGCAAACTTCATAGCCATCGAGATCGGGTAATTTAATGTCTAGTAAGATTAACTCCGTCGATGGAGATTGGGCGGCTCTGATCGCCATTGCCCCTGTGGTGGCACTGCGAACCTTATAACCTTCTTTGCTCAATGTATCCCTAAGCAAACGCAGGTTGTCCGGTAAATCGTCAACAATTAAAATATTGCCTTGATAGCTGGTGACTGGATCGCTGGTCATAATGATTATTAAGCTACCTAGTACATGATTAGTATAAGCGGATCGATACAGTGGTTCGCGCTGTAATATAGTTAAATAATACACTAGACTTTAAACTCTTTCAATATCTAAGAATCCTTTAATCTTAACCAAAACAAAAAGTCTCAGACCCAACAACCAATTTATGAACATTTATGAACATTTATGAACAAGCATATTTCGCAAATTGCAGGGCTGTTTGTCATTTCAATCGCGGTAATTGTACTGCTTGGTTGGCAATTTGACATATCCCTGCTCAAAAGTGGTTTTCACGTTCTCAATTCTGATCTGGGGGAAGGCTCGATTTCTCAATCAGATAGATAGTCAACGCCAACAAGCCGAAGGAGAACTTAAAAAACTTAATGAAACCTTAGAAAGTCTTGTGACTGAACGGACAGAAGCTTTACAAAAATCCCAGACTCTTTTTGCGGGAATTTTAGAAATTGCCAATGATGCCATTATTTCAGTTAATAGCGACCAACAAATTACTCTGTTTAATCAAGGAGCGGAAAATATTTTTGGCTATAAAAGTGAGGAAATTGTCGGGCGACCTTTAACTTTATTACTGCCAGAACAGTTTAGAAATAATCATCGTCACCATAAACAACGACACTGCAAAAAGCTATTTTAGATAGTGCCAACTACACCATCATTTCCACCACCATAGATGGTACGATTCTTACCTTTAACAAAGCCGCCGAGCAATGGTTGGGATACAGTGCCGCAGAAGTCGTGGGGAAAACAACACCTGTCATTATCCATGACAAGGAGGAAGTCGTGCGGCGATCGCAAGAACTATCTGCCCAAATGGGTTCTATATGACTCAGAAGGCAATATCACAGGGTTTCTCGGCATTGGAAACGATATTACCAGGCGTAAGCAAGCAGAAGCATCTCTGGCAAGCATGGCAGCGATTGTGGAACATTCTGGTGAGGCAATTAGAAGATGCCTCAATCGGGATGGCTATCCTTTCCCTTGATGGGCATTTTCTTAAAGCCAATCCTGTTTTATGTCAGATTATTGGTTATTCCCCAGAAGAACTTTTAGGGTTAACTTTTGAAAGCATAACCCATCCTGACGATTTAGAAGCAGATATAAAAAATGTCAATCAGCTAGTAACAGGTAAGATGTCAAGTTATTCCCAACGAGAAAAGCGTTATATCCATAAGCAAGGACATATTGTTTGGAGTTTACTTAATGCCTCGGTAATCACAGATAAGGAGGGAAATCCGCTAAATCTTATTGCTCACATTCAAGATATTACGGCTCGAAAAGAAGCTCAGTAGAAGCGCTCTCACTATGGGAGAGTTGGTTGCCGCACTTGATTTTTATGGATCTACGAATGCCAATCGTCGATGGATATACTGCGACAAAACGCATTAGAGAAAACCCTAAGAGCCAAGACACTATTATTATTGCTTTAACTGCCAGTGTTTTTGAAGGAGAGCGAGAAAATGTCCTGATGACTGGCTGTAACGATTTTATGAGCAAGCCATTTCAACAGAGAGAAATCTTTGACAAAATTGCTAAATATTTGGGAGTGCAATATACCTACGAAGTTATAGAAAAATACCCGCCAAAATTATTAGTTGAAACGATTTCTGTGGAAGATTTATCTGTGATGTCTCCTCAGTGGTTAGAAGAGATGTATCAAGCTGCTTATTATCTTGATACCGAAGCTATGAACGAATTAGTCACGCAAATCCCCCAATCTAAAGCAAGTTTATCTAAGGCGCTAACTGATTCTATTGATAACTTTAATTCTGACCGAATTATGGAGTTAATTCGACCTTTGCTACCGAATCCACTTTTGTAGATATAGCAACCGCCGAAAGCGGTTGCTATATTATGAAGTTAATAACTCAACAATGCAGATTGTATCAATCATTGGGAGAAATGGTATAACCATGAATCCCTGCACCGATAGTTAAGGAACTTGTGAGGAAGGCTAAACATGGGTTTCTGGTTCTAGATGACATGGATAATCTGGATTACCTGTTTCGATTTGCAAGGTTGAGTGGTCAATCCCAAAATGATTATGGAGTGCTTCGCAGGTGTCGGTGAGAAAGCGATCGCCTGTGTATCCTTCTGGTATAACTAAATGTGCGGTGAGAGCAGTTTCTGTCGTACTTATTGCCCATATATGTAGGTCATGAACTTGCGTCACTCCTTGCAACTCCTGCAAGAAAGTACGGACAGCAATCGGCTCAATCTGTTTGGGAACTCCATCTAAGATTAGTTCCAGCGAATCCTTAAATAAATTCCAAGTACCAACCACAATTATCACGACGATCGCCAGACTAATAACTGGATCGAACCATAGCCAACCTGTTAGCAAAATTGCGATCCCAGCTAACACTACACCAACGGACACCAGTGCATCGGCTGCCATGTGTAAAAATGCGCCGCGAATATTCATATCTCCTTCTCGTCCCGACAGAAACAAGAGAGCAGTTATGGTATTAATAACTACACCAATTCCTGCTACCAAAATCACAGTATCACCAGCGATGGGGCTTGGTTCTTGCAAGCGACGAATCGCTTCCCAAGTAATACCACCCATTGTTAGCAGTAACAGAATCGCATTGAGTAAAGCTGCTAGAATTGAAGAGCGTCGCAGTCCATAGGTGTACTTACGACTGGGAGGACGCTGTACGAGATAACTTGCTGCCCAAGCCAACAGTAATCCCAAAACATCGCTGAGATTATGTCCAGCATCTGCTAGTAATGCTAGCGAATGGGAAATTACTCCAAACCAAGCTTCAACTAATACAAAGCTGACATTTAAACTCGTTCCAATCAAAAAGGCTCGATTGTATGTTTTAGGAGAATGGCTGTGTTCGTGATGATGAACCATAGAATTGATCCCAACAGGTGTTCTGTATCATAGTAATCGTTATCTCTACATTTATAATCGCCTTAGCGATCGCGAGGTAATTTGTACATCTGAAACTTGACTGGTCATGCCAATAACATGGGAAAGTTTACCTTTGAAGAGAGTTTGCGGAGATTTTTGAGGTAAGGTCATAGTCTCTAGGATTTATTGATGCTTACCTACTTATTGAAGTTTCGATGCAATCAGAGCAATAAGCACAAGGAGACCTAATGCTCTCCGAAAGTAATTAACGCCTTGAAATAATTCTTCCCAAGCCCAAGTAAACAAAGAGCCAAAAGCTATAAGGTCTAGTCCTAGATTAATTTTACCTGTTGTAAGAATCAGCTTTAATAAACTAGCTACAATCCAGACAATGAGTGGTGGATTTGGCATCTGAGCGAGAACAATTTTGCCTTCGCTGTCCCGGAACACTTTATCAAATAACGTATTTTCCATGTTTTTAGTTTGGGTGATCGATTTAGCTTGTGGCTATGAATGAGTTGACTAATGATAACACTATTATAGATGGGTTCACCCTTGGAGTTAAAGGATACCCTCGCATCTTTGACATTAAAACCTTGCTGTGGTATAACATACATGAATAGAGCAAGATAGTGATTAGAATGCTGATCAATAACCAAACTAGGATAAATTTACTGGGTTTGAGCGATCGCCTAAAAATCCCGCCTCACAGGAATAGCGATCGCCATCAGCAAATCTTTAACAGATAGATAATTGAGGCGATCGCAGCCAAAGCCCAAGTGTAAAATAATCTCTATAGTTCAGTCAGGTATCAGATCTAAAAACTTGTGCGTTTGTAGCTAAACTTGCATATTTTCGGGTAAGTGTTTCAGATTTATATAGCAAAATAATACATGAGTGTTTCTGTCTAGTACACCGATTTAGGTGATTTGGCAGAAACTTTCTTTATAATCACCCTCAGAAACTTTCCGTCTAGTAAATAGTTATGCGGCTTAGGCTATCGGTTGAGACTGTCGGCGGGGCGTTTAATGTTAAGCTGGTACTATTGTAAATACTCAGAAGTTAGCCTTCTCAAATGCAACACAGCCATGAGCGATCTTGTTTTTGCCTCAGCTTGTCAACTTGCCGAGATGATCCGCGATCGTCAAGTTTCTGCGGTTGAAGTTCTTGACGCTCACCTTGGTCAAATTGCCAAACACAACTCGAACCTGAATGCAATTTGTACCCTGGACGAAAGCAATGCTCGGAATAAAGCCGAGCAAGCTGATGAAGCATTACTTCGAGGAGAAAGTTGGGGTGCTTTACATGGTGTTCCGATCACCGTTAAGGATTTATTTGAAACGGCTGGGCTACGAACCACAGCAGGATCAATCTCCCTTAAAGACTATCTTCCTCAACACGATACTACTGTTGTCAAGCGTCTTCGTTCAGCAGGTGCCATCCTACTGGGAAAAACGAATGTGGGTGATTTAGCAGGCGGGTATCAGGGACTCAATGATGTCTTTCCTCGCGTAAATAATCCCTGGAACCTTAGCTATACGCCTGGTGGTACTTCTAGTGGTGGTGCAGCAGCAATCGCAGCAGGTTTATCTCCGCTCGATCTCTGTTCCGATTTTGGTGGGTCAATTCGTCAACCTGCTCATTTTTGCGGTATCTACGGCTTCAAACCAACTGATCGTCGTGTTCCAACTACGGGACACATCCCCGAAGTTCCTGGCGCACCTCACTGTATGCGTCAAATGCTGACAGTCGGTGGTCTAGCACGTTCAATTGAAGACTTATCCCTTTGTCTGCAACTCATTGCAGGGGCTGATCCTGCTCAACCAGACATTTTTCCTGTTCCGCTTGATCAACCTTCCGATCAATTACTTCAAACTCGGCAGATTGCTTGGTCAGATGAATGGGCATTCTATCCTGTTGCTGAAGAGATTAAATCAGCCATCCAGTCCGTTGCAACAAAGCTGACGGAAGCAGGAGTAACTTTGGAAAAGTGGATTCCCAATTTTGATTTTCTTGCCGCATGGAAAACCTACTACAAGCTTGCAGCTTACAATTTGATCTATGCCCAATCGCTAACGGTGAGTGATATTCGGAAGAATCTATTTTTTTTATTTCGTGATGGTATGCAAGGCGATCGCAATTTTCGCAAGCTTGGTAATCTCCCTAGCATCGGTTTACCTATCTCCTTAAATCCAACCCTAAAAGGCTATTTTGAAACGCTAACAGAGCGAGATTCCTTTATCACTCAGATGGATAAAGCCCTGGCTCAATGGGATGCTTGGCTTTGCCCTGTAGCCATGACTTCTGCATTTACCCATCGGGAGCGCGGCGCAGCAATTCAAGTGGACAATCGCAGTGTGCCGTATTCTATGGCATCGGGTGCTTATGTCGTGCCATTTAATCTCACGGGGCATCCAGCGGTAGTTATTCCCATTGGAAAAGCTCAAAATGGCTTGCCAATCGGAATGCAGATAGTTGGGAAGCGATGGCAAGAAATGGAGTTATTGGCGATCGCCAAGGACATTGATCAAGTCGTTGGTGGATTTCAACGCCCTTCTGAGTATTGAACCATTGTCATTTGCGGAAACGCCGCATAACGTTAAACTAATTATTTAATCCCATAGATCGTCCCTTCACTTAAAAAAACAAACGAAATAGACAAAATAGAATCGATTGGTAAAAGCGATCGCCAGAAATAACGACTCACAGTAATAGCGATCGCCTTCAGGAGATGGATTGTTAATGCGATCGCCTAAAAATCCCGCCTCACAGTATTAGAGATCGCATCTTGATTAAGCTTGACCGATCGCTTTCACCGCAGCAAGATACCGCTCCTTCACATTTTTGTAGTCTAACTCCTCCGCAATTCCTTCCTGGCTACCGCGTTCAATCATATCTGCATGACGTTGTAGTGTGGTTCGGTCTGGTGTTCGGTGAGTAAAGGGCGCGATCGCCGCGATCGCCTCTAACAACCGCATCGTGACTGCGACACTCGACTTTCCATACTGCCGAATCTGGTTGAAAGCCGCATCCGTCGCATCCGCAAACGAGATCGGTTCAGCGACGATCCGAAGCTGATTGTGGTCATCGTAGCGATAGGGAGAAGGAATTTCTCTTTGGGCTAAATGACAAAGAGCCGCGCTAAGTTGATCGATGCAGCGGATGGCAGTAAACGGATCGTTAATGCCTGGAGAAAGGGCGCGTACCGCAATCTCAACCAGTTGGTCGATGGGAAACTCCAAATCTTGCTGCTCTGTGCGCTGTGAACCGAGAATAAATGCCTCGTTGATCTGGACTGCAAGCTTTTTGTTTACCTTTTCTTCAGGAAAGACCCGTACAATTTCACTTCCTTTTACCACAAAACGACCAGGGCGCTGCTGAACCCGCAATAACAGATTATTCTCTATCGCAATCTGCATCAGTTGGTTGTCATCAATCGCTTGAATGTAGCCACTGGCGATAGTGTTAATGGGACAGGACAATTGATCGAAGTCGGCAGGAATAGCGGGTAGGCTCTCCTCCTGTAGCTGCTTTGATGCACTCTGTCCAATTCTTTCAGGAAAAAGCCGATCGATCGCAACATCAAGATCGTACCCCACTTGTTTAATCACCTGATCGACCTGAATAGATGAGGCTGAATGATGAATAAAGTAAATTAATACGCCAACACTGGCGATCGCTAAGACAATGCCGATGGTAACAGCCAGGTGGGGGACAAACTCATCTTTTTCTACCCCATTGACTGTTCGCAGCACCATCAAGCTATACACAAATGTGGAAATGAAAGTTCCCAGTACAATTTGGTTTCCCGTGTCTTGCATGAAATTCCGCAGCAAGCGCGGCCCAAACTGGGAAGAGGCAAGCTGAAGTGCCACGATCGTAATCGAAAAGGCAGTGGTAGCAACACTCACCATTGAACCCGCGATCGCCGAAAGAATAGCCCGTGAACCACTAGGCCCTAGAGAATAAGCCCAGCCTATTTGTTCGACGATATTGGCTTCTCGTGTCTGGTCAATCCAGATGGTAATAAACGAAAGTGCGATCGCCAGCAACACCATCAGGGTTGGCACAAACCAGAAACTGGAATGTAATGAGTCCCACAGTTTAGCTAATTTAGCGTATTTCATCGATAGTATAGCAACCGCTTTCAGCAGTTAGGGGCTAGGGGCTAGGGGAAGCGTGAAAGAAGGGGAAGAAGGGAATAGAATAAACTGGGTGTAAATGATGCCAGCTACTACAAGGCGAGTAAACCATTTCTTTTGAAAAGAGATAGATTTTCCCTTTGGCAATATTAATTGGCACTGGACGGACACAACCTCAGAAATTGCGTGTGCAGATTTGGAATCGCTTTTATTGTCATCATAGTGCGATCGCCTAATAATCACGACTCACAATACTGGCGATCGCTAATATCAACCAATTTTCATCCTTATTTCTGGCTTTCCAGAATTTTCTTCGCAGTTAAAAGCTCTTGATGTTGCTCTTTACTGAGCGTAGGATACTTGAGATTCAGTTCCTTTAACTGAGTGTAAATGATACCCGCCACAACTAGACGAGTAAACCATTTGCGATCGGCGGGGATAATATACCAAGGAGCATATTTTGTACTGGTGTGATTGAACATATCCTCATAGACAGCCATATAGTCATCCCAAAATCTGCGCTCTTTCGCATCATTCACAGAAAATTTCCAATTCTTTTCAGGGCGATTAATCCGTTCTAGAAAACGTTCTTTCTGCTCTTCTTTGGATACATTGAGGAAAAACTTGAGGATAATCGTTCCATTATTAACCAGATGCTTCTCAAAGTTGTTGATTTCTTCAAAGCGGCGCTTCCAAATATCATTGTCAACTATACTAACAGGGAGAGGTCGCTGCTCTAGAATTTCTGGATGCACTCTTGTTACTAAAATTTCTTCGTAATAAGAGCGATTAAAAATTCCAATTTTTCCTCTTTCAGGTAAAGCCTTAGAACATCGCCACAAATAGTCATGATTTAACTCTTCGGTAGATGGCGCTTTAAAGCTATGCACCTGACATCCTTGAGGATTAATACCTGACATAACGTGCTTGATGGTGCTATCTTTACCAGCCGCATCCATCGCCTGAAAGATGATTAGCACAGCATGGGTGTTTTGGGCATAGAGAACATCCTGATATTCAGCTAACGCCTCAATACCTTCCTTTAATTGACCTTTAGCTTTCGACTTTTTGAGGTGATCGGCTTTGTAGCCTGGGTCATAGTCTTTGGCAAGAGAAATTTTTTGTTCTGGTGGCACAATAAAAGCACGAATCAAATCGTCAAGTTTTTTGATTGGGAATAAATTATTAGATTGATGATCTGTCATATTTTTTACAAAAAATTGTAATTCTATTTATCCTAAACCATAAGTGTTGCGTGTGGTTGACACTCCCCGGTCTAAAGACACGGGGATTCTGCTCTGACAAACTTTGGGGGATGAATCCCACCAAAGTTTAATTCTTAAAGGGTTTGTCAGCAACCCGCTACCCACTCGCTCAATAATTGAGTCTATGGCTACTTTTGATTTTTGGTTATTCCACCCATATTAACTTCTTGCTTTTGCCCCTTGTTCCAACCAAAAACTATGACGTTGATTTGGTGATTTTCGCAATAATCTACGATATTTCTGACTGCCTTGTTGACCGCATCTCTCATTCTTCTGGCGCGAGTTTCCGATAACTGTTGCAGTCGTTTTGACGAAAAACCTTTGGGTAACTTGTATTGAGCGTGAGTCGATTGGATTCGTGCTTTTTCCTTATTAAACCACTGATTCCAAGACTTCAATTTGTGACCATCAATAATGAAAGGATTACCATTACTAGAGACACAAGTTAGCCAGTTATCAATGCCATGATCTATTCCTAAAACTCCTGTCACTTCGAGGCTACAACTAAGAGCTTGCTCAGTTAGAGACTCGTAAACATACTCAATCCAGACCTCACCATTCCTAGGGATTAGCCTAAGTTCTTTAATTTGGCAATCTTTCAAGCGTTCCGGTAATGTTACCCAGAGACAGTCTGTCCCGAAGTGTTCTTTGCCTTTGGTTCCCAAAGGCAATCTCACCCGATTACCCACTATTTTCAAGGCTTGTCCCGGATAGGAAACCTGATACATCGCCCCCTTGGTTCTGTACTTGGGCAATCTCGGTTTTTGATTAATCTCCCCTTTCTTGGCTAACTTTTCTAAGGCTCAAAAAGAGCTAAAAGATTCAGCGACAGATTTAAGCGATTGTTGGGCGACTTGCGAGTAAAGTAATCCGTAATTTTCGTTGGTTTTGGTTATTTTGTACAGTTCGGGATATTTAACTGCGCTTCTATCCCTAAAGTACCGTTGCCTACTTTCGTAAGTGCCGACATTAAACAGATTATTTGACCATCTCAACAGTTGCTCGACAATGGATTTGTCGCATCCTGTTAAATGCCAGATATCTTTTTGTACTGCATACATTAATTTTACCTCCTTTGATTTATTGTACTATACTTGGAAATATCTAACTGGGACTGACGCACCCTACAATCTGGGTGGAATAGACGAATTTATTAAACAATCGATCGCACCAATCCACCCTCGACTCGCAATGCTGCCCCATTAATTGCAGAGGCTAAAGGACTAGCAACAAATGCAACTAATGCAGCTACTTCAGACGTTGAAGCAAATCGCTGAATCAGGGAAGATGGACGAGTCTTGGTAAAAAACTCTTTCTCAACTTGTTCGGCTGAAATATTTTGCTCTTTGGCAAGTCCCTCGATGAAAGTTTCCACTCCTTCGGAACGAGTTGGCCCTGGCAATACTGTATTCACGGTGACTTGACTGCCTGCGGTTGTTTCAGCTAAACCACGACTCACGGCTATTTGTGCAGTCTTGGTAACGCCATAGTGAATCATTTCAACGGGAATATTCAAGCCAGATTCACTAGAGATGAAAATAATCCGTCCCCAATCTTTTTTTAGCATCAAAGGTAAGTAATGACGCGATAGCCTGACACCACTCATAACGTTTACTTCGATAAAGTTCATCCACTCTTCATCGGAGATATCTTCAAATGCTTTAGCGCCATAAATTCCTAAGTTGTTGACCAAAATGTTGACTTCTGGTACTTGTTGAAACAACAATTCAGATCCTGCGGTTGTTCCCAAATCGGCAGCAATTCCCTGAAGTTTGGCCTTGGGGACGCTTTGCTGAATGCTTTTGAGGGCATGGTTTACGCGCTCTTCAGTTCTGCCATTGACAATGACAGTTGCTCCTTCCTGGGCAAGTGTCGTCGCGATCGCAAGTCCAATTCCGGCGGTGGAACCGCTGACCAATGCAATCCGATCTGATAGTTGGAGATCCATATTTTTTTAACTAGGGGCTAGGGGCTAGGGGCTAGGGGCTAGGGGCTAGGGGAAGAAGAAGAGGGGGGGAGAATAAGGGGGTTTCAGTCATTTAGAATATTTTAACCAAATTGGCGGTTGCTATCTAAGCAATTTAGGATTTCAACTTGCTCAAATAATCAAGTGCTGACTCAATTAGTGGCTACCTAATCCAATTTTACCACCATTTTACCCACGTTTTTGCCTTCAAAAAGACCGATAAACGCACTCACCGCTCGATCGATTCCTGCTACTACTGTTTCCTTATTCTTCAATTTTCCAGCTTGGAAATAGCCGCCAACTTCCTGTTCAAATTCTCCCTGACGATCGAGCCAATCGCTAACAATTAGTCCTTTCATTGTCAACCGTTTGGTAATCATATTAAATAGATTGGAAGGGCCTGGCTGGGGCTTTTCATCGTTATAACCGGAGATGCTGCCACAGGCGATAATCCGGCCATGCACGCGCAATGCCGAAAGCGCTGCTTGCAGGGTTTCGCCTCCGACGTTATCGAAATAGACATCAATTCCGTCCGGTGCTGCTTGGTTTAGTTGTTCGAGAACAGGGCCGGCTTTGTAATCGAAGGCGACATCAAATCCGCATTCTTCCCGCAGAAATTTGATTTTTTCCATTGAACCGGCTGAGCCGATGACATGGCATCCGCGCAATTTCGCCAGTTGTCCGGCGACATTTCCCACCGCGCCTGCGGCTCCCGAAATAAAAATAACATCGCCGGCTTTGACTTCTACCAAATTCAATCCCACCCAAGCCGTCATACCTGTCATACCAAGGGCACCGAGGTAAACCGATAACGGTTGAATATCGCGATTTACCTGATGTAAATCTTTTGGTGTAGCTATGAAGTATTCACGCCAGCCATAGTTGGAAATGACAACATCACCTGACTTGAATTCTTGGGCCTGCGACTCGATTACCTCGCCAACTGCGCCGCCTTCGAGTGCTTTTCCTAACTGGAAAGATGGAACATAGGATTTGCTCTCGTTCATGCGACCGCGCATATATGGATCGACTGACATATAGAGATTGCGAACGAGCACTTGCCCATCTTGAAGTTGCTCTAGTTCTGTTTGCGCGATCGCAAAGTTATCTGGGGTAGGAATCCCCTTGGGGCGAGAGACTAGCCGAATCTCGCGGCTCACGATCTCTGTCATAATTTTCTCCTTATTAAACATTAAGATCGGGATGGCTAAAAAGCTGACTGTATAAACATTCTTCCTTCTTCCTTCTTCCTTCTACTTAACTGTTTTTTGGTTTGCGATCGCCCCATTAATCTAAAGTTCTTGACGGGTTGGACGGATGATGATTTCATTGACATCAACATCACCGGGCTGCTCAATGGCATAGGCGATCGCGCGGGCAATAGCATCTGCATCAATGGCGATCGCATAAAGTGCCTTCATTCTCGCTGCTGTATCTAGATCGCTAATCGTGGTAGTTAATTCAGTAGCAACTGCTCCTGGTGAGATATTAGTCGAACGGATTTCACCATTTGACTCTAGCCGCAGCCCTTCAGAGATCGCTCGTACTGCATACTTAGTAGCACAGTAGACTGCTGACCCCGGAAACACTTTATGTCCGGCCACAGACGATAGGTTAATGACGTGACCAGATTTTTGCTGACGCATAATCGGTAACACGGCAGCAATCCCATAGAGAACGCCCTTGATGTTGACATCGATCGTCCGATCCCACTCCTCTACCTTTACTTGGTCGAGGGGAGAGAGTGGCATCAAGCCAGCATTATTGATTAGCACGTCGATCCGGCCGTAGGTACTCAAAGTTTCCTTCGCCAATGCTTCCACCTGGGCGCGATCGGTCACATCCGTTACTCGGTAGGTTGCAGTTCCCCCCGATTGGGCGATCGCGTCAACCAATTCTTTGAGGCGATCTTCCCGGCGGGCAGCTAGCATTAGTTTGGCTCCATTAGCAGCAAGTCGCTGCGCTGTCGCCTCACCTAATCCACTGCTGGCCCCAGTGATAATTACTACTTTGTTTTGAATTTCAGACATATTGATTTCTGCGGGTTATTGAGTGTGGGTCATAAAACATTAGATGCTGAAATCAGCTAAACTCAGTAAGCTTTTACGCATTTATAGCAACCTCCAAGACGGTTAGGACACTCTGAATAACTGAAACCGATTCTTTTCCCCTCTTCCCCTAGCCTAAGCGCCCCTAGCTATATTATTCAACTAGCTTGTAGCTTAATCAATGTTTGTGTCCCAGCAGCGTCACTAATCCGAATAGCTACGATCGCGCCGATTGAATCCTGTCCCGTTAAAATTTCAGTTGGTGAATCGATCGTGTGAGCATAAGTCACCTCATCTTTACCCACCTCAATCACCAAATCATCCCCCTTACCAGGGCGATCGTAAACCATCGCCATCAAAGGTGCATTCTTAATCAATTCTGCATCACCGAGTTCTGAATTGATGACTTCGATGGAAATATGCCGTCCGCGATTACCATCTGAAAATTGATCGAAAAATTCACCCCATCGCTCGCTTGGTACAGATTTGTTGATGTCAATTTTATTTGTCATTATGACTCCTTGTGAAAAAATATTAAAAAGCAAAAGAGCAATAAAATAGTTACTAAGTTTCACTACCCTATTGGTGTTGGTTCAAAGCCTTAAACAGCCACAGACATACTAACTTCATGACTAATTCTGTCTAGCATCCGCTTCGCCTGGTTGTCGATGACTTCATTTCCTTTCCGGAAAAAAATTAAATAACTCTCTCGATGACTTGATGATTTCATGATCTAGAGTTACGGTCATCAATCTTAGGTTTAATATGTGAATATCTTAAGAGGTAGATATAGCAACCTTCTCGGCAGTTAAGACGTTCTGAGTTCCACCAAACTCACTGATTCTATTCCCTTCTTCCCCTTCTTCCCCTTCTCTCCCTTCTTTCACGCTTCCCTGAGCATCGGAGCATCCTAGCCCCCAGGGTTTGAAAACACGCCCTAGGGGAAGAAGGGAAGAAGGGAATAGAATAAGCAAGTTACAGAAATTCAGAACGCCGCCCTGTGGGCGGTTCAATTTCTGCCCACAGGGTGATGTTACAAAAAGGAGTGAATTTTAGACTGCTCAAGTTCGCGACCAATAAACACTAATTTTGTCTCTCGCCGCTCTGAAGTTTGCCAAGGACGGTCATAGAAATATTCTATACGGGAACCTACTCCTTGTAGCACTAAACGCATAGACTTTTTGGGAACAGCAACAAAACCTTTAATTCGGTAAATCTCTTGCTCTCGGACTAATTCTTGCAGTTTTTCTACCAAAATTTGAGGTTCAAATTCCTGTTCGGCAATAAAGTACACTGAATTAATTTCATCATCATGATCGTGTTCTTCTTCTGTGTCATGGTGACTAGGACGAGCATCTAAGTTATCCTCAACAGCCGCATTAAATCCTAACAGAACATCGGGATTAATTTGACCACCTTGACAATGTACTATTTTAACACTTTTCTGCACCTGTTGTTTTAACCAATCTTGTACTTTAATCTGGGTTTGAGAGTCAACACAATCTACTTTGGTTAACAGCACCAAATCAGCACAGGCTAACTGATCTTCAAACAGTTCTTCTATTGGTGTTTCGTGGTCTAAATTGGGGTCAGCTTGACGTTGAGCTTCTAATGCGTCAATATCGCCGACAAGAGTGCCATTTGCGATAGCTTCGCAGTCTACAACTGCAACCACACCATCTACTGTCGCACCTGTGCGAATTTCTGGCCATCGAAAAGCTTGAATTAAGGGTTTAGGAAGTGCTAGACCAGAGGTTTCGATTAAGATACAATCAATTTGCTCTCGCCGCTGCAATAATTCCTGCATTGTGGGCAGAAATTCCTCTTGAACTGTGCAACAAAGGCAGCCGTTTGTAAGTTCGACAATATTTGTATTAGGGTTTGTATTGGCTGCGTCTTCTTCATCACAAACTTGGCAGGAACGCAGTAGTTCTCCATCAATTCCTATTTCACCAAATTCATTGACAATCACAGCGATTCTGCGCCCTTGATTGTTTTGCAATAAGTTACGAATTGTGGTAGTTTTGCCGCTGCCGAGAAAACCTGTGATTACAGTAACGGGAATTTTTGCGCTCATGGAAAGTCCGGTAATTTTTACTATTTTTGATTGTTTTGGGCCGCATATGTAATGCTTCCGTAACGCCGCCCTCTGGGCGGTTTAATTACCGCCTAGAGGGCGGCATTACAGATTAATTTAGTAGCGGTGGAATCCGGGCAACGATGCCTTTTTTTAGCGGTTCTGGTCGCTCCGACCAAGGCAATAAACCATCAGGTTTTGCATAGTATTGGCTAGCACATTCTAGCACTGCGGCGGCACTTTCACCTTCGTTGGCGGGTAAGTCACCGAAGAGATAAATGTATTTCCCAGAAGCGGCAAAAGAAACAGCACAAGAACGATTACAAGCACTCATGCAGTTGACTTCTTGAATCTGAAAATCATCTCGTAATTCCCAGTTTTGTGCTAAGTGCGAGACTTGTTCTAATAGGTGTTCGCCGCCGCTTTTACCTTCTCGTTTTCCGTCTTTCCATAAGCTGGCGCAGCTTGTACAAACAAATAGAGTATGTGTGGTTTTCATCAATAAATTATCCTTTTCTACTTTGGTAATAACTCTAAGAATTTGCCGACGCGCGAAGCGAAAATCTACGGCTTTGCAGCCATATTCCTAGCATTAAACCAATTAAGATAATGCTAGTTTTGCAGTTGAAAGTTAGCTGGTTGTCCGACTGTGGCGCTAATATCGCCAGATAATTGCACCTTAAATCCCTCAGATTGGACAACTCCTGAGCGATTGGGTTTGGCTGTATGATGAGAGAGATGGGAGGCAGGCATGGATATATGAGATTGTGCGATCTCAGCGCTGATGTTGAGGTATAATAGGGATGCGATCGCGACAACGATGGCTGCGCTCAATAACAGTCTTAATCGCTGGGGTGCAATTTCTCCCGGCTGAATTTTTTGATCGCCTCCGATAATCCAACCTCCTGTTAACCCAACAATGAGTAAAATTGTTGCTAGGATGCTAAAGTTGCGATATTTTAGCCAGTTTTCAGGAACAGATAAAGTCAGGGTTTGCTGGATGGCTTGTGAAGTAAATTGTCCAAAGTGTCAGAGCACACAGCGAGATATAGAGCGTCGCTTGTACTGGTTTTGATAAAGCAAAGTTTGCTGTCTGTTGCTGAACTGAAAGAAGGGATTGTGTAGTCATCATGTACCTCGCTGATGAATTTAGGGCAATTAAAACAGTGGTGGGCATTCTGGCTAGGAGATTTGGGTGATTTCTCCTTTACAGTTGCGGGACAGCGTTGGATTTGCACCAACTTTCCCCGTTACCTCTAGCGGCTGCTCCCCGCTAGAACCGACTGAGTTTTAGGATTATATCACACTTGCTGTCTTTAAGTAAAGGACTTAATACTGAGTAAAAATACTTGGGGCTTGAGGGCTGGTGAAGGCTGTTGCGATCGCAAGTGGTTACGCTGATGCTAATCGCCTTCTAGATATTAGTAGAAATTAGTGAAAAAGAGTTACAATAGTCTCCGTACCTAAACAACCTAGAGGTAAACAGCATGACTTCACAGCAGATAGAACAACAGATTCAATCCAAAATTTCATCGTCACTAGAACCTCTAAATCCAGAACAGGTACAGAAGGCGATTGATCTGCTAGATGAATGGATGACGGACGAATCAGGATATGATGAAGAAACCTGGCCAGCACTAAAAGCAGCACTTGACAAAGAGCGAGATATAGTTTCAGCAGAGAGGCTTTTTAATGAGTAAAATAGTTTTGTTAGATGCTGGGCCGCTAGGAATGATTAGCCACCCTCGGAACAATCCCGAAATCAAATTTTGGCTGGAAAATTTACTGCGATCGGGAATTTCCGTGAAAGTGTCAGAAGTTGCTGACTATGAAGTTCGTCGCGAATTGCTTCGGCTTAACAAAGAGAAGGGACTTCAACGCCTCGATAATCTTATCAATCGACTTGGCTATACTCCTATTACCAGACAAGTAATGCTGAAAGCTGCTGAATTCTGGGCAGATGCAAGAAAACAAGGTCAGCCAACAGCAAATAATCAAGCTCTGGATGCAGATGTAATTTTAGCAGCACAGGCTTTCACTATTAGCAGTCAAGGTGAAAATACAGTTATCGCTACTACAAATATTAGACACTTAACTCGCTTTGTTACAGCTAAACTCTGGAATGAGATTACTTAAATTATACAAGATTTATCTCGCTATTCCCATTTATTGATACCTACCAAATTCAAAACTAACAAACGTGAAGCCATTAACGCCCCCACCACAAACCCAAATTCGCAAAGCAGAACACATCCGTATTTGTCTAGAAGAAGATGTACAATTTCATCAAACTACTAATGGACTTGAACGCTACCGTTTCACTCACTGTTGCTTGCCAGAGTTGAGCCTGAGCGAGATTGATTTAAGTACAACATTTCTCGGCAAAAAAATTGGTGCACCGCTGCTAATTTCCTCAATGACTGGTGGTACTGAGTTAGCCCAGACTATCAATTATCGCTTAGCCGATGCTGCCCAACATTACAAAATTGCAATGGGTGTCGGTTCCCAGCGAGTAGCTGTAGAAAATCCCCAACTAGCTGATACTTTTGCCGTGCGGCAAAGGGCTCCTGATATTCTTTTATTTGCTAACATTGGAGCAGTTCAGCTAAACTATAACTACGGTCTAGAAGAATGCCAGCGATCGATCGATCTTTTAGAAGCGGATGCTCTGATTTTGCATCTCAATCCCTTGCAAGAGTGCATTCAAACTGAAGGTGATACTAACTTTAAAGGATTGCTTGATAAAATTGCTAAATTGTGCTATAAATTGCAAGTACCAGTAATTGCTAAAGAAGTCGGCAACGGCATTTCTGGAGCTATGGCGATCAAATTAGTCGAAGCTGGCGTAAGTGCGATTGACATTGCTGGAGCTGGTGGTACTTCATGGGCAAAAATCGAAGGAGAACGAGCAAAAGATGCTAAACAGCGCAGATTAGGCGCAACATTTGCCGACTGGGGAATGCCAACGGCCGAGTGCATTGTTAACGTCCGCGCCGCAACACCAAAAGTTCCGCTAATTGCTTCTGGAGGATTGCGAAATGGGTTAGATATAGCTAAAGCGATCGCGCTGGGAGCCGACATAGCAGGACTAGCATGGCCTCTTCTACAAGCAGCAGCCGAATCAGAAGCAGCCGTTAATGAGCTAGTTGAAGTTTTAATCGCAGAGATCGCCACAGTTCTATTCTGTACAGGTAGTGCGAACCTGCATGATTTAAGAAATTCTGGAGTTCTGTTAACTGTTAACTGTTAACTGTTAACTGTTAACTGTTAACTGTTAACTAATAACCAATAACCAATAACCACTAACCAATAACAATGAAAGATTTTCTAAAATTTACCTTTGCCAGCTTAGTTGGAAATCTGCTAGGACTCGGCCTTATTTTCACTCTAGGATTCGGGGGACTGGCGATCTTGATCGTTGCCGCTGCCTCCAAAGATTCAGGGCCACAAGTTAAAGATAAATCTGTAATCGTTTTAGACCTTTCCGTCAACATTAATGACTCAAAGCCTAACGCTACCATCGGAGAAGCGCTTTCTGACGACCGCTCTGATACAATTACTCTCCGAAGCATTTTAGATGCTTTGGAAACAGCTAAAAACGACCCAAAAATTGTCGGACTATATCTTCAAGGTAGTTCTGATAGCGGTAGCACTGGCTGGGCAAATCTGAAGGAAGTGCGCTTGGCTCTCCAGCGTTTTCGAGAGTCAAAAAAACCCATTTTTGCCTACGATATGGACTGGACAGAACGAGAATATTACCTTGGTTCAGTTGCTAACACGATTGCTGTAAACCCTCTTGGTAGTTTAGAAATCAACGGTTTTAGCAGTGAAGAAATGTTTTTAGCAGGTGCGTTGGAAAAATTTGGCATTGGCGTACAAGTTACCCGCGTCGGCAAATATAAGTCAGCCGTAGAACCATTTTTCCTCAAAAAAATGAGTCCAGAAAATCGGCAGCAAACAGAACAATGGTTGGGAGATATTTGGAGTGAATTTCTCAATACAGTTGGACAAAGCCGGAAATTAAAGGCAACGCAATTGCAAGCGATTGCGGACGATCGGGGCACATTAATGGCCGATGAAGCTCTCAATAGCAAACTGATTGATAAAGTTGCTTATTTTGACGAAATTGTTGCAGAACTTAAGAAACTCACAGGAGTAGATAAAGAAGATAAATCTTTCAAACAAATTAGCCTAAAAAACTACGCCAAAATTGCCGACAATAATAAGAACAAAAATATCCGTGCTAATGATAAGAAAAGAATTGCCGTACTCTACGCAGAAGGTGACATAGTTGATGGCGAAGGAGGCCCCACTCAAGTGGGAGGCGATCGCATCGCTAAAGAACTGCGAGAACTGCGAGAAGATGAAAACGTTAAAGCAGTAGTCCTGCGCGTCAACAGTCCCGGCGGTAGTGCCACTGCTGCTGAAGTAATTGGGCGAGAAGTTATACTCACCCGCCAGAAAAAACCAGTAATAGTTTCAATGGGTAACTTAGCAGCTTCCGGTGGCTATTGGATCTCTATGGGTGCAAACCGAATCTTCGCAGAACCGAATACAATTACTGGTTCTATTGGTGTTTTTGGTTTGTTGATGAATGCCCAAAAACTAGCTAATAACAATGGCATTTCTTGGGACGTTGTAAAAACTGCCCGCTATGCTGATTCTGAAACTATTTCTCGACCAAAAAGCCCTCAAGAATTGGCGAATATACAGAGGGTTGTAGATCGAATTTACGACAGATTTACTAACAAAGTAGCAGAGTCCCGCAAGCTACCTCTGAGTAAAGTGCAAGAGATTGCTCAAGGGCGAGTTTGGTCTGGTTCAGCGGCGAAAAAATTAGGTTTAGTGGATGAAATTGGTGGTCTAGAAAATGCCATTCAAGCAGCAGCGAAACAGGCTAAAGTTGGAAATAATTGGCAATTAGAAGAGTATCCAAAGCGCCGTAGTTTAGAAGATCGGATTTTGGAAAAGCTGTCAGGCGTTCGGGTTTCTAAATCATCAGTAAGCCTAGATCCTCTGACGGCAGAGTTTAATAAATTTCAGGATGAACTGGTGATTTTAAAAGCTATGAATGACCCGCATGGCATTTATACTCGCTTGCCTTTTAATTTGCGGATTGATTAATTGTTAACTGTTAACTGTTAACTGTTAACTGTTAACTGTTAACTGTTAACTGTTAACTGTTAATCTTATTGAGTAATGTTGAAAAGCAAGCGCAAATCCAAGAAATCGAAACAGAAACTAAGCATTACTAAGGCACCAAAACTTACGAAGAAGGCACTAGCTGTACAAAAGCGCAAAGCAGCACGCCAAAAGCAAGAAGCAGTAAAATCAATCGCTACTTTTGGCTCTATTGGTGCAGTAATTGGGATGATTTTCTTATTAGCCGGTAAGGTTAAAATCGCTATTGCCGGAGGTGGCGGTGCGGCAATTTTAATGCTTTCCTATAAATATCCCCGTCAAGCTCTTTGGGCTTTTTTAATATACTTACCTTTCAGTGGTACAGTTACTTACTGGATAGGTAGTGGCAATGCAATTTTCCAGATCGCTAAAGATGCTTTCTACATCCCAGCTCTGATTGCGCTGATTCAAAATTGCAAAAAGAAAAGGCTGCCTTTCTTAATTCCCAAAAATTTGATTCCCACTTTTAGCATTGTCTTGGGTTTATCATTGTTGACTCTAATTTTTGCTAATGGAGAATTGCAGCTCAACCCAGGACGTGACAAACCTATTTTACAAGGAATTATCGGATTGAAAGTGCTGCTCGGATATTCGGCACTAATTCCTTGTATGTATTATCTAATTCGTAATAAAAAGGATTTGTTGTTTTTTACCCGGATGCACTTGCTGCTGGCAATCGCTTGTTGTACTCTCGGTTTAATTCAGTATTTTATGTTAACAACTGGGAAATGTCAAGGCACTAGAGGAATGACGGGAGAGCTGTTATTTAAAGCAACTTTAACTGCCAAGTGTTTTGTCGGCGGCTCGCTTCTATATAGTCCAGAGGTGAACACGATCCGCTTACCTGGGACGTTTGTAGCACCTTGGCAGTGGGCGTGGTTTTTAATTGCTAATGCCTTTTTAACTTTCGCTTCTGCCTTTAGCGAGTCTTCATTTTGGTGGCGGATGATGGGTTTAGGAGGCATAGCATTAGTGTTTACAAATGCGGTTATTTCTGGTCAAAGAGCGGCTTTAATTGTCGTTCCTGCTGCTATTTTTATTTTACTAATTCTCACAGGTCAAGTAGTTAATTTTAAACGATTTATTCCTATTGGTGTAGGGTTGGCAATTATCCTCTGTATAGGTGTAGCAACTAACCCACAAATAGTTCAGCAACGGTGGGATAGTTTTGTCAGCCGTTGGAATGCTGCACCGCCTCAACAATTTCTATTTAATCAATTTCAGCAGAGCCATAATTTCATTGACGGACATTGGCTAGGGATAGGGTTGGGACGAGCTACTAATTCGACCCGATTTTTGGGTGCTACACAGTTAATTGAAACCTACCAGCCCAAGCTGATCTACGAACTTGGCTATCCTGGTGCAATCGCATTTCAGGTGATGTTTTTACACTTAACTTTCCTAACTTTCAAAGCTTACCGCTCTGTGCGAGACAGAAGTTTGCGGATTTACGGAGCTAGTTTTTGGGTATTCATTGCCTTTATTAGTATCAATCCTCAATACTATCCTTTAGATGTCGATCCAGTAGCAGTTTATTACTGGATGTTAGCAGGAGTTGTTTTTAAGTTACCCAAAATTGATCGACAAATAGATCCTGAAAAACATCAAAAAATCGAGCTAAAAAATCTACCAATATCTCAACAGCTTAAAGAGAAAAAAAATATAGACAGTTCTCCAATTTAAGTGTTGAAAACTTTATATAGCAACCGTCTTGGGGGTTAGGACTTTAATTAAGAAGCATGAGTCATTAAATATTGACCGTTACCATTATATTCACCATCACAACAGGCGAAATTGCGGACAAACCAGATCAAATAGAATCTCCAGATGCGGCGAAACTTGGCATATTCCATACCGTAATCTAAATCTTTTATTATTGCCTGATTATCATCAAAATTCTCTAGCCAAGTAGCCAATGTCTTAGAGTAATTAAAGCCATTAAGATACCATCTTTGAATTGTTTTGAGGTCTTTATTATGGCTGGGAACTGCATCGTATTTCCAGTAACGACCGTGAGGAAAAATGTATTTATGCGTGTAAACACTGGACATATTGTTTGGAATACGAACTGTAATGATATGAATAAAAACCTTACCATTTTCCTTGAGAAAAGAAGCTAATTTTTGAAAAGATTTTGTTAAATTTCCTACATGACAAAAAACTCCAATCGAGAGAATTTTGTCAAACTTTGTCTCAAATTTAGCATCATTCAAATCTCCTTCATATAGAGTGAATCGACCTGAACTGAGGTGGCTTTCAGGGTCTTGCATTTTATGTCGGATATATTCACATTGCTCGTGGCTCAAATTTAAACCCGTAAACCTAACATTCGGAAACTTAGAAAGAATATAATTGGGAACGCATCCCCAACCACATCCAAAATCTAATATTTCGTCTCCATCCTTGATATCTAACTTTTCAATTACATCGTCAATCATTTGGCTCTGAGATTGCTCAAGGTTTAATGCTCCTTTTTCCCACAATCCCATACTGTACTTAGGATAAATAAGTTTACTATCGCCTAACATTGTATTCAGCATAGTTTGAGGCAAATCGTACTGAATATTTATTAGCTCCCGCGATCCTTCGGCGATATTATCAGTTTCTTTCATTACCCATTCATAAGGTACAAGCAAGGAAGGGAAATATTTAAATAAGATGGGCATACAGGTATCAAAAAGCCCTGCCAAAACTGGATCTGGAACTTCTAATCCATTAATATAAGCCTCTGCTACTGCCATTTGTAGGGTATTAACGACCTGTACTGCTCCACGAGTTGCTTTGTAAGCTAAGGTAGTTTTGGTATTGATATCTCCCACAAGAGGTAGATATTTTTGCAAATCTTGTACTGTGGTGTTAGTATTCATAAATCAGGCTCCAAATGAGTTAAACTGCTAAGTATTGAACTTCTTAATTGTTATCAATCTTGTCAGCCAGAAAAGTTGTTGTTGTCAATGACCTCTTCTAAGTAAGCAGATGGAATTAAATGTGAGGGCGATTTCGGCATCGCAACTTTAATAATGAAGATGCGATCGCCTTCACCTAAAACTGAGAAGGCAAGCGGACAGTAAATAAACTTCCCTTGCCTAATTCAGACTTGACCTCGATCGCGCCGTGATGAGCTTCGGCAATTTGCCGACATAGGTGCAACCCTAAGCCAGTACCAGAGCGCTTATGGGTTCCGGGCCCGAACCGTTCAAATAACTTTGCTTTTTCCTCTGGAGAAATACCGGGCCCGGTGTCTTGAATATCTACGGCTAATGATGAAATAGGTTTGTTCCAGGTATTAGTAAAAACAGGGGTGTTAGTCCTCCGCAGACAGATATTAATAGTACCCGCATCAGTGAATTTGATGGCATTACCGATTAAATTGGTAAACAAGCGATGTAATTCCATGCGATCGCCCCGGAATTTGCTAATTTCAGGGCGATCTGCATCGATAACTGATTCTAATTTCACAGCCAGATTTTTAGCGTTTGCTAAGGGAGCCAGTTCTTCTTTCACCTCAGAAAGTAATTGCTGCAAATCAACGCTGCTGAAGCTCAAAGTTTTACGACCCGCTTCGTAGCGATAAACTTCCAGCAGCATATTCACCATTTTAAGTAAGTTTTGGTTGCTGCGAACCATCGTAGCCAGGGCTTCTTGCATAGGAGTGGATGTTTCTCCCAAAGCCCCCTGTCGCATTAAACTCAGCATTCGATCTGCTGCTACCAGGGGTGTTCGTAAGTCGTGGGCGAGTCTGGAGACAAAATCTTCCCGCTGGAGGGCGATTAAGTCCCGTTCGTCAACGCTGTGCTTGAGCCGCAATAGCGATCGCACTCTCGCCAGCAGTTCATCCATCTCAACGGGTTTGCGGATGAAATCATCTGCTCCCATATCTAAACCCTGCACTACGCTAGGCTGATCGTGAGCTGTAATCAGCAAGATCGGGATAAAAGGTAGTTTTCCCTTCTCAGCATTCTCACGAATACGCTGAGTCACTTCATAACCATCCATTCCTGGCATCATCACGTCTAGCAGCACTAAATCGGGCGGAGATTGCTCGATCTGAGCTAAGGCAGAAAAGCCGTTTTCGGCACTGCTAATTTCATAGCCCTCATCCTCCAGAATGGTTTGTACCAATAGCACATTATCTGGAGCATCATCAACTACAAGAATGCGATCGGCTTTAGCAGAGTTTGGAATCGGCAAAGATTTCATTGAATCGTTGGCTGGCAAGATATGCGGAGCTTAATAAAGTTTTCGGTTTAGTTCTATCATATTTCTCTTCCTGTTGCCTCTTTCGCTAGGAAGATACTTGTCGCATTAGACATTAAAGCCGCGTTAAGTAACGCGACTTAATTCAATCTCCGATATGCCAGCCCCGTTTTTTAGGGTATTTACTATCCCGGCGTACCTTTATCAAGAGCTTTTTGTAGAAGTTCGTCACTGACTGCTCCTACTTCCTCTGGTTCCGGGTTAATTTCTTTTACCATCGAGATAAATTCATCTTGGTTGCCGCTCGATTGTGTTTTCAATTTTGTATCTTTAGGGGCAGAAATGTCAAATTTAGCAGCAGTCGCAGTTGCCGCTGCTTGAGTACCAGCACCAGTGCGGTCAACTTCGCTGACACTGAATTCTTTGGAAGCTTCGTAATCTGCTGATACATCAACCTGCGGTATTTTCTTTTCCCCTGATGCCACATCCTCAGCTATTTGCTGAGCGTCAAAAGTTTGCTTGTTTGTTAATTCAGTGGTTGCTTTAGACATTGGACACTCCTTATTTTTAGTTAAGATTGTTGTAGTCGATATATTGATTGTGACTGAAGTGAGTCTAATTTCACCTCTGCCTGTGGGTGTAAGAAGCAGGAAAAAATAAGGAGAAAAAGAAAAAATAATAAATATACATAGTATGATTTTTAGCTATCTGTTTTTTGCCTTTAATAAGGTGATTTGCCGATAGTTTTCTTCTATCTGAAGGCAGATTTATTTCTTCATTAATGCTGAGTGCTAGCTTGTCAGAACGCTTACTATATAAGGCTTTCTAATTTCTAGTTTCTAATTTCTAATTTTTAATTGATTATTACCTCTGTAGGAAGGTGATTCTAGCTCTCAAATCTTGATATTAATAAGCTGGAACAATTTACAAGCGAAAAAAATATGACATCAACGACTACCAGCGTTAACAGCACTCATACTCTCTCAGGAAATACTCAAGAAATTGTTCAGGCAATTGACGCTTTGAGTACCGATGAAAAACTGGCACTGCTTTACTTTATTTATGAAAAAATGGGCGGTTCAATTACACCAGCAGCTCCGGTAGCAGCAGAACCAGAATTAGCGCCAGTATTGCTAGAAAATTTCTATAGCCTGTTACCTGAGCAGCAGTTAAATGTGATGCGAGCTATTGTCAAGGGCGAGGATACAGAATATTCTCGCGCTTACGGTGCTCTTACTGCTAATAACAAGTTATTGGTGTGGTATGCTTGGGCTGTGGATATGGGTGATACTGTTGTGAATTTGCCGAAGGGTTATCAGACTACTCAAGTTGTTAATAATGCTTTGAGTAAGATTGAAGGTCTTGATTTTGAACAGCAAATTTCTCTACTGCGGGATGTTGCTGATACTATGGGTTTCAGCGACGTTAAACCAATTGCTAGTCAGGCTGAAGTTGGTAAAACGGCAAGTCTTTAACATTGTTAATTGTTAACTGTTAACTGTTAACCGTTAACTGTTATCTGTAATGTCGCCAATCGGCGCGGTTTCTTTACCGCCAAGATGGCGGCATTTCTTCCTCTCTTCCTCTCTTCCCTAGCCCCTAGCCCCTAGCCCCTAGCCCCTATTAAGAAGTTACTTGGCGCGGCAATTCCAGGCGAAATAATGAGCCTTTTCCTACTTTACTTTCAACATTAATTGTACCCTTCATTAAATCAATTAAAGAGGCTGTCATAGCTAAGCCTAAACCAGTGCCGGGATATTTGCGCTTTGTAGTTTGATCTACTTGCCGAAACTTTTCAAAAATGTGCGTAATTTCAGTTTCAGATATGCCAATTCCCGTATCCCGAATGTCAATCGCCAGTCGATCGACACTTAATTCTGAGACATGGATGTAAATACTTCCTATCTCTGTAAATTTAACAGCATTAGAAAGTAAATTTATCAAAACTTGCCGCAGACGAGACTTGTCATTAACAATATAGGAGTTGTCCAAATATATGTAGACAGACATTGCTAAATTTTTCTCATTGGCTAGAGCTCCAAATTCTAAAGCTGTACACAATACTAAATTTGCTAAATCAAATTCTTCAACTTCTAATCCAGTGCGACCGGCCTCAATTTTCGAGAGGTCAAGGATATTATTAATTAGCGCCAGCAGATTTTTGCCATTGTTAAGAATGCGCTGGATCATGTCTGTTTGCCGAGGGGTAATCGGATTTTGGCGTTGGCGTAGCAATAGCTCAGAAAATCCGATAATTGCATTCATGGGAGTACGCAATTCGTGAGAGATTGTGGTTAAAAACTGTGATTTTAACCGCGCTGCTTCTAACAGTTGCAAATTTTGCAATTCAATTTGTTGACGCTGGCTTTCTAGTTCTTGGTTCTGGCGAAGTAAAGTTTGATTTTGAGATTCTAAAAGCTCTTCTCGTTTTTCTAAAGCCTCGATTAATTGAGCATTATTAATCGCGATCGCGGCTTGTTTTCCCACCGCCGTAAGTAGGTGTTGAGCTTCTGGGTTAAAGGCGTTAGTATTCTCCCAGTTACCGATCGCGATCGCGCCTAATCTTCCCGCTGATGCTGACTCGATCGCCACTGCATAAATAACAGCAGGAACTCCTTCCTGTAAGGATTCTACCGTTGAATCCGATCGCATCAATTCTGAGTGTCCAGTGACAAATACCCGCAACAGCAACCTATTCCCAATTGTATCAAGGGGTTTACCTAGGGGGAGATTTTCTGTACCCCTCCCCGCCGCCGCCGTTAAGTTTAATTGATGGCGATCTGGATCGGAGAGTACAATCAGACAAAACTGGGCTCCTGCGATCGCAGAGACTACTGCATCTACCATCACTTGTAATAGACTATGCAAATCCCTTACACGCTGGTTCAGTAGATTTGTCAATCGCTGAAGCGTTCGCAATTGCTGCTGATGTTCGTCTAAAATTGACAAAGCTTGACGTAAATCTTCTCCTCTCTTCTGAGCTTCCCCGTAAAGCAGTGCTTTTTCAACTGCGATCGCAGCACGACGAGCCAAGTCTTCGGCTAAAGTTAGAGCACCATTAGTATATAAATGACCTGACTGAGCGCGAACGAATAATATTGAGCCAAAAGTACGATTTCCCAAGCGAATCGGTAAGCACAGATAAGAGCGAAAACAAAGCGATCGCAGTAACATTAAATGGTCGGCATCATCGGCAATAGTTGCTAGCTGAGCATCCGAAATCTCGAAACAAGCATCCGTAATACCTGTCCGTAACCCTTGCAAATAACTGTAAACCCCATCAGCTCCAACAGGATAGCGCTGCTGTAACTCCCAGACTAAAGATTCTTGCGACATTTCTGCGTGAGCGACGGCGATCGTGCGACAATCCCCTTCAGAATTGGTGACATTAATCGCGCACCAATCAGCGAAATAAGGCACTATTAACTTAGCCAAATTTTCTAGCGTTGTCTTCACATCTAGAGAAGCGCCCAAAATCGCACTCGCCTGGGCCAGGAAATATACCGCTTCCTCTGGAAGTTTGGGTATAGTTTCCATTCTCACCTGCAACGGTTGAGTTTCTTTGAATTGGTCAATATCTGTGTAAGTTCCTATCCACTCAAGCACTTCGCCGCTGTCTGCTGTAACGGGAGTTGCGATCGCAGCAACCCAACCGTAAGCGCCACAGTTTCGTAGCAAGCGAAATTCGATTTCATAGCTGGTTTCGCGAGTAAGAGCTTGCTGAATAGAGGCGATGGTGCGATCGCGATCTTCTGGGTGGATAAACTTAATAAACCCAAAACCCAAAGCTTCTGTTTGCGACGAACCTGTATATTCCTGCCACTGCGGATTAAAATAAGTGATAGCGCCACCAGCGTTTGCGATCCAAACTACGTGGGGGAGTTTATCCAAGTAGCTCAAGCGGGATTCTGACTTCAAAAGACCATCAGGGGTAATTCCTAGGTGCGATCGCGCGGGCCTGATTTCCTCCCCCGATTGATTGGGGGAGGAAGAACGATCGTCGTTGGGGTTATTCATAACTGCTTTTTATAAAAAATTTCAAGTGGCCGCAGGGTTCTTAACTTAAATAGCCTTACAGCTAATTTCGTTGAGTGTAGCAGCCCCAATGAGAGCTTAAAAAGATTCTATAATTAAAATTTATCGGAGCTGGAGAATCTCAACCTCTATCAAGAGGCTGACAAAGTAAGTGAGAATAGTGCAAGATGTCAGTTAAAATCTAGCTGGGACTACTCAGGGGGTAACAACTGGCAAAAGTGGCGATCGCACAAGGCACTAGATAATTAAGTTGGCAATCATGCCATTACTGGGTATATTTAGAGGGATGCCTGAGCTTGTCAAACTGTAAATCAGGGTCGATTCTCGCATCAACTCGGCTTCATTGAGTCCGTTGCTGATATTATAAAACTTGAGCTTGCTATTGAAAGATGACTAAAATTCGCGTTGCTTTGGTGGAAGATCACGATTTGACTAGAGTTGGTATTCGGACAGCTTTACAACAGCGTGACGGGATAGAAGTAGTAGGCGATGCCGCCAATGCCACTGAGGGTCTAAAATTGCTTCAGTCTAGTAAGCCTGACGTTGCGATCGTAGACATTGGTTTACCTGATTTTGATGGCATTGAATTGACACAAAAATTTAAAAATTCAATAGCCAAAGGCTCAGATCCAGATACGAAGGTGTTAATCTTGACTTTTCAAGATAATGAAGAGGAAGTGCTAGCAGCTTTTGCCGCCGGTGCTGATTCTTACTGCATGAAAGATATCAGTTTTGACCAGTTGCTAGATGTAGTGAAAGTTACTCACGAAGGCAACTCTTGGATCGATCCAGCTATTGCTAGAATTGTCCTCAAACAGGCTCGTACAGAGGCTCAGACCCCAGCAGAAGAGCAAAAATCTGAACATAAAAAAGTAACAATTAATGCTGCTGAACCTGAGTTTAGTCACATCATCGAAACTTACCCGTTGACGGAGCGGGAGTTAGAAGTTTTAGAGCTAATTGTACAGGGGTATAGCAACGCTGCGATCGCAGAAAAGTTATATATTACTGTTGGCACAGTTAAGACTCACGTTCGTAATATTTTGAACAAGCTCTGTGCTGACGATCGCACGCAAGCTGCTGTGCTTGCCTTACGGTCGGGATTAGTAGGATAAATTAGGGAAATTATGAGTTTTGAGTTTTGAGTTTTGAGTTTTGAATTAAAGACTTTTTTTAATTGCAAACGTCAAAATTTTCACTCATAATATCATATTTTTCTCAAAGCTAGCAGCACAAAAGTTGTAGTTCTAATATAGCAACCGCCAGGGCGATTAGGGCAAGTACAACTGTTACCTTTAGTCCTGAATCCTTTACAGAGTAACCTCTTCCTCTTCTCTCTTCCCTAGCCCCTAGCCCCTAGCCCCTAGCCCCTAGCTATAGTTGTAGGGTGAGCGCCGCTATAAAGTATATTAATCGCAACTTACAGTATACATTTGAGCCGCGCCACCTGACAATTAAAGTTTACATAACTATTCCTCTAGATAGATGACAATATTCGCTATTTAGTATGGGAATACAAAGTTACTGTAATAAGTATTCTTTTCCCTTGCTTGTTCTTCCTTTTCCCTTACATTCTTCCTTGTTCTTAACGTTCTAAAAATCTTTAGGAATAGATCGGCATATTGAAATCCTATACTCCAGAAAGATGCCTGAGTTCGCTTTAATTTGCCACAATTAAGATATCAACTTCAAAATATCTTAAATCAAAAGGTCATTATGGCTAGTCCAATTGAATTCAAGCTGTTTGCTCCCTACAACAAAGGAGCTGCCTTGATCGGGACTTTTTCTAACTGGGAAGAAATTCCAATGGAAAAAGGCGAGGATGGTTATTTCCGTACTCAAGTTGAATTGGAAGATGGCAGTTACCAATATAAATTTAAAATTCAGTCAAAAAGTTGGTTTGTAGAACCAGATCAATGGCTAGAAATAGTCGATCCCTACGCTACCGACATTGATAACCCCACCCAAAACGGTATTGTCCGCATCAAAGACGGCGATCGCGTAGTCGATACCTACGTCTGGAAACACGATGACAAACCGTTACCAAGCGATCGCGAATTAGTCATCTACGAGCTCCACGTCGCCGACTTTTCCGGTGGCGAAGACGATCCCTTCGCACGCGGCAAATACAAGCACGTCGTCGAAAAATTAGATTACCTGTGCGATCTCGGCATCAACGCGATCGAACTAATGCCAATCAAAGAATATCCCGGCGATTACAGTTGGGGTTATAACCCCCGCTACTTCTTCGCAACAGAATCTAGCTATGGTACCACAGAAGGCTTAAAAAAACTGATCGATGAGTGTCACGGTCGCGGCATCCGTGTAATCATGGATGGGATTTACAACCACTCAGAATCATCTAGTCCCCTCACCCAGATCGATCACGATTTATGGTATCACCACTCTCCCCGCGATCCTGACAACAACTGGGGGCCAGAATTCAACTACGATCTCTACGATGAAAATCTAGATTTAAAACCTGCGTGGAACTTTATTAGAGACGTAGTACGTTTCTGGGTGCAAGAATATCATATTGATGGCATTCGCTACGATGCGGCGCGGCAAATTGCCAACTACGATTTCATGCACTGGATAACTAAAGAAGCAAAAGAAGCTGCCGGCCCGAAACCCTTTTATAACATTGCCGAATACATTCCCGACGATCCTAGCATCACGAATGTAGACGGCCCAATGGATGGCTGCTGGCACGATAGTTTCTATCACACTATTATCGAATATCTCTGCGGTCAACCCGTCGATCTAGAAAATCTCAAAGATATCATTGACTGCAAGCGCCAAGGCTATATGGGTGCTACGAATGTCGTCAATTATCTGACAAATCACGACCACAATCACGTCATGGCAGAATTAGGCGATCGCGGCATCTTGGATGAAGCAGCATTTAAGCGGGCGAAGTTAGGAGCTGCGATATTGATGACAGCAGTTGGCGTACCATTGCTATGGATGGGTGAAGAGTTTGGCGAGTACAAATACAAAACAATTGAACAAGCTAAAATCGATTGGACGCTGTTAGGAAATGACTTGAATAGTGGCTTGTTTCAATATTACAAAGGCTTGATTCACCTCCGTAGAGAAAACCACGCGCTATACACGGAAAATATCGAATTTTTCCATGAAGATCCTGACTCAAAGGTGCTCGCTTACACTCGCTGGAATGATGAAGGCTCTCGCGTTGTGGTTGTCGTAAACTTTTCAGATAACTATTTAGCTGGCTATAGCGTTCCGAACTTTCCCGCTAATGGAAATTGGCACGAGTGGACTGGCAATTACGATGTTGAATCTGGCGATGGCCATATTATGATCGATCTGTCAGAATACGAAGCTAAAGTGTTTGTTTGGCAGTAATTTAGGTTGGTGGTTTGATGGCGATTGAAATCGCATCTACACAAATTAAACCCGCCTGCGCGGGTTTCAAAGAAAGATGGTAAAACCAAATTTTGTATTCAGTCCGCGCAGGCGGACTTCGTTTGTGTAGACGCGATTTCAATCGCCAGAATACTTCACAAAACCGTCCCAATTTCTTTCAAATAAACTCGTGTAAATGGTTCCCCATCCCCCAGAGTATACTGTTCCATCAAACCCTTACGGCGGATAGCAATACTCGCATCTTCCCTCACAACTAAAGTAGAGTCATCAAGGAGATCCCGCGCCAACACCCGATCGGTTTCCGTAGGATTATTTAGCACTACCATCTTGCTACCTTGGTAAAACATTCCTTGCTCTTCCAAAACACTTTCTGGATATTCAGCAATTAGTAAATCTAACTTGGGATTCCGTAGTAAACTTTGTACATTGAGGTTATAGTCTTTATTCAGAAACTTCTCCGAGCGGTTGACAAAAACACCATCGCGGCAAATACCACCAATAGTCCAATCTGGGTGTTGTAACAGAATATAGTCAATAGTTTCTTGCAATTCTTGAACTGAAATCCGGTTAAAGGTAATAATTGGTATTCGCGCTGCATTACTAGATTCAAAGAAAGTTTCTAGAATGTTAGAAGGGACATTAACGCTTTCACCAACGGCAGGATTAAGGTGCATAAAAATGCCCGGAGCCGCATTAATTTCTAAGATCGCAAAATTCCCTTCTTTCCAAGATTGACCGAGATTTGGGGAGATAACATCTACACCCAAACAAGTCAGCCGAAAAAGTTGAGCAATATCTTGAGCAAGAATGATATTGTCTGGGTGAAGAGTGGGGGTAGCATCAATGCTAACGCCGCCTGCTGAAAGGTTAGCAACTTTGCGAAGATAGACAGTGCGATCGCTCTCAATTATGCTCTCCAGAGACAATCCCTGTTCCTCCAAATACATCTCCATCGCCTCATCACACTGAATTTTACTTAGCGGTGAAGTTGGCGTATCTAAACGCGCCTGCGTCCGATTTTCGCGCCGTATTAAATCGCGAATAGGCAATCGCCCATCTCCCACAACCGAAGCGGGACGGCGTTCAGTTGCAGCCACAAATCTACCATTAACACACAATAAGCGAAAGTCAGCACCTTTAAAACTTTTCTCAACAATAATTCGCACAGATTCTTGCTCTGGAATCGCCTTCAGTGCTCTGTTAAAAGCGGCTTCTAATTCGTCAGCATCCTGCACATCAGCCGTTACCCCAATTCCTTTATGACCAACTACAGGTTTCACTGCAACTGGATAGCCAATCTCTCTGGCAGCCGCGATCGCTCCATTTTCAGTAGTAACAATATCGCCTTTAGGTACTGGAAAACCTAACGTTTCCAGAAATGCTTTACAGTCATCTTTACGAGTAGTAAAATCTGAATCTAAATGGCTATCAGAGTCAAAAGTAGTTGCTTGACCGCGAACTAATTTTTTGCCATAACCGTACTGCATTAATCCTTCATCCCACAGATAAAAACTGGGAATACCTTTTTGCGTAGCCTCGCGCATTAGAGAATAGACAGTTGGCCCGCCATAAACTGATTGGCTGAACATATTTTGCAGCACGCTGATTTGTTCTTCTAAGGGGAAGTCTTGGTCTTGATTAATTGCTTCAAACCAATCCCAAACGGCGTAAACTACCGCCCTGGCCGTGCGTGCGTGGATGGCTTCGATGCTAATCCGATGATAATGACCATAATCCTTGACATTCCAGGATTTGAAGTGTAAATTTATATCTAGTTTCCCGACTTCGGAAGCAGTGCGGGCGAATAACTGGGCGTAAGATTCGTAAGTTTCGCCTAGTAGCTGCGGGTAGCGATCGCCTATTGCCTCCAGATAGTCTGCGATCGGCAGAGGTTCTCTAGCATCAGTCACAGCGAAATCGAATACTAAAGCCGCCGTCTCCAAATATGGGTTCGGCCCCATATAGTGTTTGAAATTAAAAATATCAAACACATCGCTTTTCCTCGCATTCACGCGGACTGTATCTGCGATTTTCTCTTGCAGCATTGAACACCTACTTTGAACTAAAAGTTTATTATTACTTTATGGTCACTACATTTTCAACTATCTAAAGGCATAGGCAATAAGAGATATTTTTTAGTGTTGAGTTATGAATAAAAAAGCTTCGTTTCTAAATGTCTGCAAACTATAACTTACGAGTGATGGCAGAGTGAGTTAAGCTATAGGTCAATAAAAGATAGAATTAAAAAGGAAGCAGGATTATGAACATGACAAAAACTGCTATCAGAGATCGAGTGCATGAATTGGCTGAGAAAGCCTTTCACAGAAAACTGATTTCTGGCTATGGCGACGGGCAAGACTCTAACGAGTACCAAATTGTCTGGAATGGCAAACCCCGACATCTGTCATTAGAAGAAGCACTTTCTTTATTAACCATGTTGATTGACCAAGCACAATAATTGAAGATTCGCATAAAAAATAAACCGTTAACTGTTAGTTGTTAACGGTTAACTGCTAACTGTTAGCCGTTAACTTTTAGGTGTTAAAATTCACCCGTCAATTCTGTATTAATCTATACCTTGCGATAGTTTGAGAGTTGAAAACGGTCATGGTTTATTAACATATAGGCGAACAAAGGAGATTTTATGACTTTAAGTGAAAATGGTGGGCAATTATTAATTATTGGCGGTGCCGAAGACAAAGAGGGTGATTGTAAAATCCTCCGCGAATTCGTGCGACGGGCTGGAGGTATCAAAGCCCGAATTGCGATCATGACGGCGGCGACGAGCTTGCCTGGAGAAGTAGGAGATAATTATATCAGAGTATTTGAGCGGCTGGGAGCAGAAGACGTGCGAGTTGTTGATACTCAGCAGCGAGAAGATGCCAATAACCCCGATGCTTTAGAAGCAATTGAACAGGCAACTGGCGTATTTTTTACTGGCGGAGATCAGGCGCGGATTACTAGCTGTTTGAAGGGCACAGAACTGGATGCTGCTATTCACAAACGCTTCTCAGAAGGTATCGTCGTAGGTGGGACTAGCGCCGGAGCTGCGATGATGCCTGATATTATGATTATTGAAGGAGAATCGGAGACAAATCCTCGCGTTGATGTAGTAGCAATGGGGCCAGGAATGGGTTTTCTGCCGGGGGTGGTAATCGACCAGCATTTTGCACAGCGCGGTCGTTTGGGACGCTTAGTTTCAGCACTAGCACAACAACCGGCAGTCTTGGGATTTGGTATTGATGAAAATACTGCGATCGCAGTCAGCGGCGAGGAGTTTGAAGTGATCGGCGAAGGCGCTGTTACTGTGATCGACGAATCAGAAAAAACCCATGATAATTTAGATGGACTTTTGAAAGATGAAGCTTTGGCAGTTTGCGGCGCAAGGCTACATATTTTGCCTCATGGATATCGCTTTAATTTGAAAACTCGCCAGCCTATTTTGAGTCAGGAAAATCAACCAACTGCACAAGTAAGGGAGGTAGCGCCCGCGCGGTAAGATATTAGTACAAATACGGTGAATGGGTAAGCAGTAGATGCTATTTCCGTTTGAATATTCAATTTGAATATCTTGCCCATTCACCTAGCAAATTCACCTAGCAAAGTTTAATTTTTCAGCAGCAGGAATTCAAGCAATTCTTTGATCGTCCTCAAAGGATTGCTGCACCTCGCTAGTCGCTATTAAGTTCCAGCCTTGAACTTTTAATTTCTGAAATGTTGCCCATCCTTTAGAGCCTCCGGGTTCGAGATAGTCCGGTGCAGCGAATTGCCCAAAAGCTGTATAGGGCCGCCAGGGTTGATTCGGTGCTGTCCGCAAGTGTAAAATCTTTTCTTGGTTTTCACTTCCTAGGCGGGGCAACCAGCACATTTGCTTTAACATGATCGAACTCCTCAATCTCATAAGGGTCAATTTGTTGCGATCCCAAATTTTACTTTGTGACTCCCTTGATGCCTATCGTGCTGCATAATAAGAAGGAAGGATAAGAAAAACCTTTAACCAATTACTGCTTATCGATTGAGCGGCAGTCAGTAAAGCTAATTTGGGTGGAGAAGGTTTCCTAGTAGTTGGCTAGAAAATAAGTGCAGCACTGGAGGAAGCAAGAATTATAAAGGCTGCACCAAGGCTCAAACTATAAAGGAGGGGAATCCACTGGATTGATTTCTCCATTTTTTCTCCTCTTGGTTTACAATTACATCCTCATTTTCTCCTTTTCCGGATTGGGCAACATCCTTCTAAGGTATAACCTGTAGTTCTAAAAAAATTGTTTCTTAAGTTACAAATTAGTCAATTAAGCTAAATTTATTTGATTTTTCGATATAATACGATGAGTTCTGTTACCAGCTTTGTTATTTTCTCTCTATCGGCAGATGGCATATCAGTTTTGTCAACCTTAAATTGTATTTAGACGAACATTACTAGAGGATAATCAGCGATGGGTTGGCTGCAAAGACTATTTGGTTTAGAAAAACCCCATAATGAGGAAGTCCCTGCTCCTCAATCTGCTGCTCAATCTGCTCCTGCTCAAGCATCGGCAACTAGAGTTGCTACGGCGACGGAGACTATTCCAGCGGAGCGAGTGGGATTGAATGGAGAATACGATCAAAGCGGCTTGGCTAAGCGTGTAGCTCTTGCTTTCGATCAAAATCCTGAAGTTGCAGACATCGATAGTGTATATGTCGCTCAACTGGGTAGCACTGTGGTGTTAAAAGGGAAAGTTTCTAGTCAGGAAGTTCTTAATAAATTGGTAAATCTTGCTAGAGGTGTTAAGGGTGCTACTGGCGTTGAAACTAATCAAGTTACTATCGGCTAGAGTAGCTATTTGGCTGGGGATGAGGTATGAGATTGTCTCGGTGTAGGGACTTTCCTTAGTAAAGGCGATCGCTCCGAGATCCGAAAAGTTTTGGCTCTAGCGCGATCGCTAGAGCCAAAAGAAAACCCTAACTCCTGTTTGCAAAGCCGACTCAACAGCGGTGAAAATTTTTATCTTCTTAACCTCATCAATTTGCTGTAGACTTAGTTATGCGATCGAGTCCCTTCGTAGAGCCATTCAACTCTACAGCAAATTTATGACTGAGGAAACCTTAGAGCCTACTCGCGGTCAATTAGAACGAAAGCTATCGCAGCGCATACTTGCTCTGTACCGCTCTCAGTTGGGACATCAGCCAACTCAAGTGAGTTGTAATCTTGTGGATCAAAAGCTGATAATAGTGTTGGAAAATGCTATTACCCCACCGGAACAGCTTTTAGCCAAAAACGGTCAAGAAGGTTTGGCTCACCAGGTGCGCTCCGAGTTGGAAACTGTGATTCAGTCGCAACTTAAGGAACTAATCGAGAAAGTTCTAGATGTGACTGTTACCGATTTGCTTAACGATACAACTTTAGAGACAGGAAGGACTGGAACGATCGCGATTTTAAAGGCTACCCCCAAATTTCGCGATGTTGTTACCAAGTCTAAGACCAAACCAGAAACGGTTTCTAGTGGAGATGGCGGCGGATAGTTATTTCTAAATTGTCTAGATTAAAAGGTTTACAAATGTAGTCAGTACAACCGGCTAAGAAAATGCGATCGCGGTCTTCGGGTGTTGCCAATGATGTAACGGCTATAATCGGAATATCTACAAGTTTTGGGTCTTGCTTGATTTGGTAGATTAATTCAATTCCGTTTATATCTGGCAGGCAAATATCTAGTAAAATTAAATCGGGCTGGCGATCGCGGATAACGCCGAGTGTGGTCTTCCCATCAAGAGCTCCCACACAGGAGCAACCGAACAAATCGAGAATTTGGCTCATTAATTCTAAGTTATCGATATCGTCATCTACGGCCAAAACTAAAGGTTGTTTGTCAATTTTATTTTGACCCATGCTCAACGTATATTCCGAATCTGCACTCAGAGTAGAGTAAATCATAAACTTGCAAAATTCTGTTCTAGCAAAGTGTGGAACGAGGCATTCCTGAAGTGGCGAAGCGGCACTTTAGACAGACTGGCTCGTGTTTATGATTGGTAAGTTGGCAGTCAAGACTGGATTTAAGCTCAAAAGCGTCCATCTGACAGCCAAGCTACTAACAAATTTATATTTTCAGTCGTTTTGCAGAAAATATAAAGAAATTATAAAGCAATGAGTCTTTAAGTGGTGTATTCCGATATACAACACTGGTGCAGTTGGGTTGAGGCTGCTTTTAACGATGTCGCCAATATTGCATAATTCCCCGTCGAAGCTCATCTATCTAGAGTAGTATTTGCTCTGGGAGAAAGATTCACCAATTTACTTATTGAGAGATTGCAGTATTTATACTTTCAATTTCATGGACAGTCCCCGGTTTAAAGACAGGGGGTTTTCAGGATATTTTTTATCAATTATAGTCTGTAGCCACATAAAAAACTACTTGTATCAAGAGCATCGAGTCGTCTTCCTAGCAAAGGTTGGCGACTTTTGTTTGAGATTTAATAAAAATTTTAAATTTTGTTCAACCTTTTTAATATTTACCCCCTAAAACTCCTACTATCGAAGAAAGCAAAGTGTATTCAATGTCACACTCAGAAGCGCGACAGCAACTCGTAAATGGCTGTTTTCAGCCCAGGAGATAGAAGGGGATGGCTAACAGAAAACTTAGACAAATATCAAGCTCAGCAATGGGGCGGGAGAGTTTGCTTAACCGAATTACTACTCGTATTCGCCGTTCCCTAGAACTGCAAGAAATTCTGACAACAACAGCGCGAGAAATCCGTTCTTTTTTAGACACCGATCGCGTTAAAATTTATCGCTTCGATCCCGATGCCAGCGGTGAGGTAATTGCCGAATCAATTCACGGTAAAAGTTTACCATCTCTGCTGGGTCTTCATTTTCCGGCGACGGACATTCCGCCTCACGCCCGTGAAATGTTTGTCAAAGCCCGCCAGCGAGTGATTGTAGACGTAGTGTCTCGGCATCAAACAATTAACAGGTTAGATTGCCCGGAAACAGGGGAAAGTTTAGCGATCGAGGATATCCGCTACGCCATTGCTGATTCTTGCCATGTTGAGTACCTGAGTGCTATGGGGGTACGTTCTTCGCTGACTGTACCCATATTACATCAAAATCGGCTGTGGGGGTTGTTGGTAGCTCACCATAGTAAACCTCGGCAATTCAGCGATCGCGAGTTGAAAATAGTGCAGTTGCTTGTGGATCAAGTCTCAATTGCGATCGCGCAATCTTCTCTGCTAAGCCAAGCTAGACAACAAGCTCGTGACGAAGCGATCGTCAATCAAATTAGCAGTCTGCTACATTCCCCCCTTGACATCACAGAAATTCGGCAAATTGTTCTCGAACAAACAGTTAAAGCCTTATCTGGTTCTGGGGGTAGATTGTACATTACAGCCGATCCAACTGGTCAGCCTGCTCAGCATTATATCTACGGTGTACAGCCCCAGGAGGAATGGATTGAAGAAAGCCTTTTTTGGCAGCAAACCATGAGAGTTTTTAATCAAGAGGAACCAGATGCGACCTCCAACCAAAATCAAAAAGAAGATGATTTTTTCAACCCGGTAATATCTGGAGAAGATGGAAAAATAGACTTAACTTTTCATGGTTCTATTCTATCACATATTTACACTATTCCTGATATTTACCAAGAGCCTCAATTAGAGTCTTTAATCTCGGCTTTCCAATCAGTTCCCATTCGCTCGATACTGATCGTACCCTTGGAATACCGCCAACAGTGTGTGGGATGTTTAACTATATTTCGCAGCGAGATAGAAACTGATACTTTATGGGCAGGGCGCTGGAATCGAGATGAGCGCAACAATTTACCCCGTAATTCCTTTGAAGCATGGCGAGAAGTCAGAACTGGAGAGGCACAACAGTGGAATAGCGATGAAGTAAAACTCGCAAAATCACTGGGAATTCATCTCTACATGGCGGTGATGCAAAAACGGGTTGAAGGGATGGTAAGGCATCAAGCTTCTCACGATCAACTGACTGGTTTAGCTAATAGGTTGTTATTTAATGAAAGATTATCTCTAGCTCTGGCTAATGCCAATCAGCGCGGGGAAATGCTAGCAGTCGTATTTCTCGACTTGGATGGATTTAAACACATTAACGATACTCTTGGTCATGCCGTTGGCGACCAATTACTACAATGTGTTGCCCACCGTTTAATTACCTCTCTACGGACGGGAGATATTATTGCTAGGTGGGGTGGAGACGAATTCACTTTTTTACTTTCTCATATTAAATGTGCAGAGGATACTGCCAAGATTTGTCAGGTAATTCTGCACAGTCTTAAAACTCCTTTTCACCTGGAAGATCGAGAACTTTACATTAAAGCTAGTTTGGGAATTGCTCTCGCTCCTTATGACGGAGAAGATGCCGATACGCTACTGAAAAATGCCGATGCTGCTATGTATAGAGCTAAACAACAAGGGAGGAATAATTATCAGTTGTATAGCCCCGCTATCGGTAGTAAAGCCTTTGATAGACTGGTATTAGAAAATAATCTCTATAAAGCTTTAGAGCGCAAAGAGTTTCTGCTATATTACCAGCCACAAATTGACTTAAATACTGGTATGATTATGGGTGTGGAAGCTCTGCTCCGTTGGCACCATCCCGAACGAGGATTGATTCCTCCGAATGAATTTATCCCTTTAGCGGAAGAAACTGGATTAATTTGTCCAATTGGGGAATGGGTAATGCGGACTGCTTGCGCTCAAAATAAAGCGTGGCAGTTAGCTGGGCTACCACCAATTCGGATGGCAGTTAATCTTTCGGCTCGTCAGTTCCAGCAAACAAATCTGGTAAAAACTATTTCACAAATTTTAGAAGAAAGCCAGCTTAAACCTGAATATTTAGAAATAGAAATTACTGAGAGTATTGCTGTGCGAGATGTTGAGTTTACTATTGTGATTCTACGGCAGTTGCGTCAGATGGGTATTCATATTTCTATGGATGATTTTGGCACTGGTTACTCTTCGCTGTCTTCTCTGAAACATTTGCCGTTAGACAATTTAAAAATTGACCAGTCTTTTGTGAAGGAGCTGATGAGCGATCGGAATGATGCGGCTATTATTAAGGTAGTGTTAGCTCTAGGTCATGGTCTGAAATTGAAGGTAATTGCTGAGGGGGTGGAAACATTGGATCAGTTGCAATTTTTGCGAGCGATTAAGTGTGATGGTGCACAGGGATATTTCTTTAGTAAACCTTTGCCTGCTCAGGCGGTGACGCAAATGTGGAAAATTGGTAATTGGTAATTGGTAATTGGTAATTGGTAATTGGTAATTGGTAATTGGTAATTGGTAATTGGTAATTGGTAATTGGTAATTGTTGGTTAAAATAAAAATCTTGTCGGGTATTGCTACCTTTAAGCAGTAAACTTATATAGACAGGAATTACCCATTACCAATTACCAATTACCAATGTCTTTACAATCTATTAGTGTTCCAGCAAAAAATACTCAAACACCTGTGGGTGTGATTGTTACATTGCACGGATGGGGTGCGAATGGTGATGATTTGGCATCGTTAGTTCCAGTGCTGAATTTACCTGATTACCAGTTCGAGTTTCCAGACGCACCTTTTCCTCATCCTCAAGTACCGGGAGGGAAAATGTGGTATGATTTGCAGACGAAAGAATATCGAGGTTTAGCTGAAAGTCGGCAAATGCTGAGTGATTGGCTGCTGTCTCTAGAAAGTAAGATTGGGATACCTTTGTCTAGGACGATTTTGGCCGGTTTTTCCCAAGGTGGGGCGATGACTTTGGATGTGGGGTTAAGTTTGCCTTTGGCAAGTTTAATTTGTCTGAGTGGATATTTGCACTCTGTGCCTCAACTTTATAGCAATGTTTTACCGCCGACTTTGATTGTACATGGCAGGCAAGATACGGTTGTGCCTTTGAGTGCGGGGGTGCGATCGCGAGAGGATTTGACTGCTTTGGGTGTGCCGGTACAATATCGTGAATTTGATATGGGGCATGAGATCCGACCGGAAGTGATAGATTTAATGCGAAGTTTTGTTGTGGAAACTATGCCGAAAACGAGTTAAAGGTTTAGGATAGAGTGTGGATCTTTAACGAGACTCCGCAGAAGTAATGCTTAAGGCAGATGCCGATTCAAGGAAGGTGCAAACGATGAAGACTTTGATCAAAGCATCGCGTGATATTGCTGCACTGACTTCGGATGATGTGGCAAAGTTGGCCACTCGTTTGGAGGAAGATGATTACACCGATCCTTTTGAGGGATTAAATGATTGGCATTTGTTACGGGCTATAGCCTTTCAGCGTCCAGAGTTAGCCGAACCCTATTTCCACCTGCTGGATATGGAAGCTTACGATGAAGCTTAACTGAAGATCGAGTTAGTTATTATTTTTCTGGCGAAGGTTAATAATTCTGGCGAATAGAATTCGCGACTACACAAACGAAGTCCGCCTGCGCGAACTGAAAATCGGTTGAGAGAATAGAACCCGCGCAGGCGGGTTTTATCTGTGTAGCTGCGGTTTTAACCGCCGCGTCAATAATTCCTGGTAGTATGAATGGCAGAAAGATTTTAATTGGGATTAGCGGTGGTATTGCGGCTTATAAAGTCTGCGAAGTGGTTTCAACTTTGGCTAAGGCGGGGACACAAGTAAGGGTAATTCTCACTGATGCGGCGCAAGAGTTTATTACTCCTTTGAGTTTAGCTACTTTGTCTCGCCATCCCGCTTATACCGATCGCGATTTTTGGCAACCTACACACTCGCGCCCGCTACATATTGAGTTGGGAGAATGGGCGGAAATTTTGGTAATTGCGCCGCTGACGGCTAATACTTTGGCGAAGTTGGCGGGGGGTTTGGCGGATAATTTACTGACAAATACTGTTTTGGCTTCTCGTTGTCCCATTTTGTTGGCCCCGGCGATGAATACGGATATGTGGGAACAGTTGGCGGTGCAGCGAAATTGGCAGCAGGTATTGACAGATGAGCGGTTTTGTGGTATTCAGCCGAGTTCTGGGATTTTAGCTTGCGATCGCGTGGGTGCCGGTCGGATGGCAGAACCAAGTGAGATTTTAGCGCACATTGAATCGTTGCTGCATACTGGGGGCAAGCGAGATTTAAAGGGTAAGCGGGTGTTAATTAGTGCGGGGGGAACGCGGGAACACCTCGATCCGGTGCGGTTTATCGGCAATCCTTCGAGTGGTAAGATGGGAATTGCTTTGGCTGTGGCTGCTTTGCATCGAGGGGCGGCGGTGACTTTGGTACATACTATGGATGAGGCTTTGTTGCCTAGGGGAGTTGTCAGGGCGATCGCGGTGGTGAGTGCTGAAGAAATGCGGGAGGCGATGTTATCATGCTTCCCGGAGGCGGATGTAACGGTGATGGCGGCGGCGGTGGCGGATGTGCGGCCGAGGGATTCTGTTAGTGAGAAGTTGCCAAAGCGATCGCTTCCTAGTTCTTTGGCTTTAGAAGTTGTGCCTGATATCTTAGCTGAATTGGGGAGTTTGAAGCAAGCTGGTCAGAAGTTAATCGGTTTTGCAGCACAAACTGGCGATATTGTCAAGCCAGCCTTGGAGAAGTTGGAAAGGAAGAAATTAGATGCGATCGCAGCTAATCCAATTGATAAAATAGGTGCGGGTTTTAATAGCGATACTAATCAGGCGATTTTGATTAATTCTCATGGGAAACAGGTGGAAGTTTTGCCTTGTAGTAAGTTGGAAATGGCGCACCGTTTGTATGATTTTGTGTTAGGAGAATAGGGGAGAAATAGTTAGGAGAATAGGGGAGAAATAGCCTGGGCGATTGAAATCGCGGCTACACAAGCAAAGTCCGCCTGCGCGGACTAATATTTATTATACAGCCGCCGCGTAAATATTTAAGCGCTTTCATTAATAGTAGTAGCAACTTTAACAGATTCCTCAGTCATCAATTCATCATCTTTAACTGTAACGGCCAACCTAAAACCTAAAGCATCCAGTAACTCAACAAAAGCATAAATTTCTGCACAACCACTCGCCGTCAGCAACTTGTCAAGTTTCTCATGTTTCAGTTGAGTTGAATCGGCCAGATTATTCATTCTACTACGAGCCTCAACCACTTTTCTAACTGCATTACGCAGTAGTGCAGGTTCAGGATTTTTTTCCTCCAAAATCGCCTCAATAAAGCCGGCAGCGTGTCCCGAATCTTTTAAAGACTCAATCAGAAACTCGTCGTAGCTATCACTCTTAGGCATTTTAACTTTTTGCATAATCTTCCCAATACTCCTTAGCTTTCTCAATATCTTGTTGTTGCGTACTTTTATCACCGCCACAAAGGAGAAGTACAATAGTTTCTCCTAATTGACCAAAATAGATCCGGTATCCAGGGCCATAATTAATTCTAAGTTCCCAGACACCTTCTCCAACTGACCGAGAATCTCCCAGGTTGCCGATACGAACTCGCTCAAGCCTTGACTCGATTTTATTTTTAACATTGCGATCTCGCAAACAATTGTACCACTCTAAGAAAGGGATTTTACCCTCTGGTGTAATGTAACGTCGAATTTCTCTGGGTTGCACTTCCATAATTTTACCGCACTCGTTCGCTAATTTCTATAGTAGAGGCAATCCGCACCCATTTATAAAACAAATCATACTTAAGACAGAGACATTTGATTGATTATCAAGTAAATCTTAGTAGAGGAACGTCAGGTTCAAAAAGAGCATCACCATGAATTTCAAATTAATAGGGAAAGCGAATCTACTACTTAGCAGCCTAATAGTTACCCTGGGAATTTCCACACTCCCAGCATCAGCACAGCAAGTTTCCAATGCCCAAGTTTCCGCACTCGTGGAAGCCCTGCGACAAGCCGCACCACCCAACTCTCCCAATGATGGAATGTACAGCCAATGGCAAATTTTACCAGGCAATATTCCCCGCTGGTCAAAATTATGTATTAAACAGGAATTAACACCGCAACAATTTGAGGCAGACACCGCAAAAGCGCGGTCAGTTATTACCTGTATAGTGGGCGATACCCTGCGCGACGAATACAAAGCTAGCGGTAACAATGAATTAGCAGCAGTACGTCGTTCAGCTTGTTGGTGGATGACAGGAAAATCGACAGCTTGTACGAGTGGCGACACTGCTACCTATGTCCAAAAAGTTGTCAATTTTTATCAGCAACAGCGGAAAAAGAAGTGAAATCAGCGCTCAGAAAAAACAAGTGAAGCGATCGGGAAAAATGCTCCGTAACGCCGCCCTCTGGGCGGTTATTTACCGCCTAGAAAGCGGCGTTACGAAGCTGAAAAAATAAGAAATTTTTATTTCAATTACCCCTTTTCAACTTGACTCCTCATCAACCGCTGTACGCTCACCAAAGCCCGATTTAATTCATAACTCTTACGTTCAGGATTCTGTAAATAAGCCTGCTGTTCCTCCTCAATCATCTGCACATCCTGACGCACTAAACCATCCAATAACTTTTGCGCTGCACCAAATAAACTATCCTTAATAAATCGACGAAACCACACAGGCAACTTATGCAAACGCCAAAAAGCATTTAATGATGTAAAATGAATCAAATAAGCCTTAGTTTCTGTCGCACTAACCGGACAAACTAAACAATAAATCTTAAAATCATTACCCAAAGTAGAAACCCAGTGCGGGTAAACATAACTCACATCTAGCGGTTCTGGGTGGAGGCGACGCAAAGCCGGGAAAAACAACTGAGAAACCGAGCAAATTTTATCTATTTTATAATAACTTTGAGCTTGATAATGAGCATCAATTCGATAATTATTTTCATCTAAATCATGTAATACGGGATCGGCCCAAGCTTGCCAGTTTTGATGCAAGTGACCATGATACATATCCATCAAATTTTCAATTAAAAATGAATAGTGTGCCTGACAATTAATTACTGAAACAGTCGCAATATAGTTAAGATGTTCCCACTCTGGTAAACCTAAGATAGAAACCTGTTCTGCTTTGATTTCATCCCCAGGAAATACCCAGATAAAACCGTCTTGTTCTTTAACTGGAAAAGAGCGAATTTTGCAGCTAGGCAACTTTTGATTATCTGCTAAATAATCCACTTCTGCACATTCACCACTAGGATTAAAGCGCCATCCATGATAAGCACATTCTATTAAATCACCCTTTACTTGACCGTGACTCAGTTTAACTTGCCGATGAGGACATCTATCTTCTAATGCTATAATTTTGCTGGTACTGTCGCGATAAATAACTATTGGTTGATTCCAGATAGTAACGGCTAAAGGTTGAGTTTTTACCTCGTTACTTCCTGCAACTACATACCAGGAATTGTAGTTAATACCTAACTGGCGAATATGATTATTTTGAGTAGTCAAAGTTGGATACTGCATTGTTAGTTGTTAGTTGTTGTTATCATGTTGAGGCAATAAATCGGGTTTCTTTACATAATTTCTGATTTAGTCCGCGCAGGCGGACTTTGTTTGTGTAGTAGCGATTTCAATCGCCGAATGATTAAGGAAGTATCTAACAGTTAACGGTTAATAGTTAACCGTTAACAAAATTTAGATTTTCAAGAATCCCTCTGGATTCACAGTTAGGAGAGTTCGTTTTTGCAATCCCTCCTGATGTATAATCTCATTAGCTGCTAACAAACCACTGCTAACTGCTCTTTCCATTAAACCACAAGGAAACGGCATTTTCACCCAATCCCCAGCAAACAAAAGATTAGGCACATTGCAGGAAGTTTGCGGGCGTTCCGCATAACTTCCCGGTGGATAACCGGAAAAATTCTTTTGATTTACCAGTTCCCGATGCAGCATCTTAGCCTCTTTCAGTGGTGGCACAATTTCATAGAGTTCTGCTTCAAAAGTAGCCAGCAAAACTTGCTGATTCGGAAATTGTTTCTCTTTGTAACAGTAAGCGTGTAATTCTACAACACTACCACCTGTTTTCTGATGCCACTCGATAAATTGATCTTGAATTCGGTGATAAAGTGTGATACTATCGGTCAGTTGATAACCCGATAGCGAAGTAAAATTGCTGTGTTCCCAATCAAAATCGCGGTCAAACCAGAAGCGGCCAACAGCAAAAGGATCTGCTACATTTAACTTTTCTATCTGACTTTGTACCGACTGATTCACCTCACCACTCATCAAGGTAAACAGGTGTTGCACCCCCGGCACATCAGTAGCAAAAACATAGTAATCTGCCTGCACTGTTTCTGTGAAATCCTTGACAGGAGAATTATTAATACTGGCTACTAATTGTACCTCATCTTTCTGACGCTGAACCACCTTAAAACGTGGTAAATCTCTTTGAGCTGGCCCTGCTATAACGCGCCCTTGATTATCAAAAATTGCTCCGTGACAAGGACAATGAAATTTACCATCATTCTCTCGTTGAACTGTACAACCTTGGTGAGTGCAGGTGAGAGAGATTGCATCTTTTCCATCCGCAGTCGTGGCAAACACGCTATCTCCTGCCCCCAAATATTCCGTACCTGAGCTATCATTAAGCATCGGGTTTTTCTGTACCCAAAAAGGGACATTACTCTGCACATCTCCTGATTGATAACTCAGAGAATTAATCTTGCTATTTTTCCAATTAATTTCGCTAACTGTGACATCAGTTAAAACTTTTCCGCCTTTACTTTCAATTGCCTTAGCAATAGGGTTAACCAAACTTGTACCCATATCTTGCCGCGTACCGTTGAAGGCTAAACCCTCTGGATTTCCAAAAAAATAGAAGTGGAAAAATTGCATTAATTCTCCCACACTCAGTCGATCGGGAGCATTGAGGCTAGACTTAGCAAAGGGTAGAAAATACAAGTCATAAAGCCCTCGCGGAAACTCATCTTTTACCCAGTCAGCAACAGATATATCATCAAGTCGCTGAAAACTTTTCTGAGCTTGAAAGCCGCCAATTTCCTTAAAAACTTCCCAATGAGCAGGTTTTGTGAGATCGATTCCCCACCGCAAACGGTTGGGAGATGCTACTGCTAAATCAACTACATTCCAGGGAAAAGCTGAATGGCTGGGACGGAAGACTTCAGGCTTGTATTTGCCATCTCGAAAGACAACAGCGTAGGATTCTAAAGAAAGAAAATTTTCGGTAATTTTCAGTTCTTTAACTATGCTATTGAGGTTATAATATTGAGGGAAGAAACCGTGAAATCCGTGTTCCATCATAAAACTTTCGTTGCCAACTTGTATCGGCCAACTAGCAATTTTGCCGCCGAGTTGGGGCGATCGCTCCAAAAGAGTCACGGTAAAACCCCTCTGGGAAAGTTCGTAAGCACAGGCAAGGCCTGCTAAGCCAGCCCCAACAACCACAACGCTTGTGGGACGGTTCAGCAGTCGCGGCAAGTTCAAAGTATCTTGCTCAAAAACGGCTGGCTGGGGCTTCGAGAAACGGGAGTAGCTCAGCATTCCTCCGGCGGCACCCACACCAAGCAATTTTAGGGCTGTCCGTCGAGAAACTGGTTGCGATCGCGGTGAATTCAATTGACTCATACGTACAATATTTTTGACTAAAATTAACTATATACCTTTGCCTATATAAATTTAAAAAAGAATCAGGATTTTGAGATCGTAATCCAGAATCATCATCTTACATGAGACATCATCTATTACCTATTGCAAATGACAGTTAAAACCCGCCGCAGAGAATTTTTAAAAGCTTTTTGCATTGCCTTAGCTGCACCTTTCATTTCCCGTGCAGCCGCAAATGCCAAAAATCCCCCAATTCTTGCCGCCACCCCAACTTCACAAAATCCTACTGTAATTGAAAATCAAAAATTAGGTACAACAGACTGGCAACTAACAAACCCAGCTACTAAACGAGAAATAGAAGGCTATGCCTCCCTTACCAGTGTAAATCGCGGCGGAGAAATCAAGCTATTTGTTAACACCAAATCTGCTAATTACACCATAGAAATCTTTCGTACTGGATGGTATAATGGATTAGGTGGTCGTCGCATGACTCACCCAATTGTTCGCAATAGATTCAGACAGCCGCCACCAATTGAAGACCCAACATCAGGACTAATCGAGTGCGATTGGAAAGACCCTTACATTTTGAAAATACCCAATAGTGGAGGCGAGTGGACGAGCGGAGTTTATCTAGTCAAATTAACTGCGAACAAAACAGGTAAGCAAAGTTATATCATTTTTGTAGTCCGAGATGATAAGCGCAAATCAGATATTTTATTCCAATCTAGCGTTACCACATTTCAAGCTTACAATAATTGGGGTTTTAAATCCCTTTATCGCTGGAATAGTCGCCGGAAACAAGCTTACAAAGTTTCCTTCAATCGCCCCTATGGGATGAGTCCAAATCCTACCGCTGCTTACGGAGTTGGTGCGGGAGAATTCTTGACTAACTTTCAGCCAAAAAAGAGAACTTCTAATGCTGGATGGGAATACAATACGTTGCGGTGGCTAGAACGCGAAGGTTACGATGTCACTTATGCCACAGATATTGATACCCATTTTAACCCAGATTTGCTGTTTTCTCACAAAGCATTTCTAGTAGTAGGACACGACGAATATTGGTCTTGGGATATGCGGCAAAATATCGAATCTGCGAGGAATGAAGGTATCAGCATTGGCTTTTTTGGTTCAAATATTTGCTATTGGCAAATTCGCTTAGAACCTAGCCGGATTACTAAAGAATTGAATCGGACAATTGTCGCTTATAAAGAGTTAGCATCCCTCGATCCCTTTGGCGAAGTTCTCGCTTCTTCTACGAGAGACCCCCGCGTGACAACTCTCTGGCGAAATAAAGCTGTCGGACTTCCTGAAGATGCGCTAATTGGAGTCATGTACGAAACATTTCAGGTGAATTCTGATATTATAATCGATCGAGAAGCTCCCAATTGGTTACTGGAAAAAACCGGATTGAAAACAGGTGATAAATTGCGGGGATTATTGGGTTATGAAGTTGACAGAATGTTTGGTAATGCTCCCCAAAATATAGTCCGCGTTGCTCATTCTCCATACTCTTATAACGGTGGTACTCGCTATGCGGATATGACAGTTTATACAGCAGCTTCAGGAGCTACAGTATTCGCCACTGGTTCTATGCAGTGGGCGTGGGGATTAGATGATTACAATGCTCCCCAATTGCGGCCCTCTCGTTTAAATCCAGGTGCTCAGCAAATAACGCGGAATGTTTTGGCTAAAATGATATCAAGTAGGCCGCCAATAACGCCTTCATCTTAATGTTATTACCTCTTGTAAAGCCCTCATATTGACGGTGCAATAACCGCCCAGAGGGCGGCGTTACGATTAATTTTTTAATCGTTGATTTAATTTCTGAATCTTCCTCGCAAAATATTCTTGCTTGTGATTCAACTGTTTAGCAACCTCCAACCCTCTTTGATAAGCAGCTAAAGCTTTGGAGTAAGCCTTTAACTCCATATAAACTTGACCAATTTGATCGTAAGTTTCCATTACTCCATACAAATTGTAAGACTGCTGCTCGACAGTCAACTGTACTTGATAAATCTTCAAAGCAGCATCCCACTGTTTTTGGGAACGGTAGAGTTTCGCCATTTTTTCCAAAGCTTCACTAGCCACAGCAAATTGTTGAACCACTAAGGCTGAGGCATAAGCTTCTTGATAGTATTGATTTGCTAAATTCAGTTGACCGAGCACTTCGTAATTAGAAGCAATATCCATTTTTAAAGGAGGAACCGCCTTAAGATTTTGCTGGCTCAAATATAGAGATGTTAATTTTTCCCTAGCCGCGATCGCCAGCAACGGTTTTCTAGACTGCTCGTACATATAAGCCAATTGTTTGAGAGATTCCTCTTCAGTTGGAGGAGCTACTGGAACCGCCGCTGCACCATTACCCGATTGAACTGTGGTACGATTTGGTACGCCGGGATTAACCACAAATAAATCGCGATGATTTTGAATTAAAGCTGCCAATTCCTCATAGACAGCAGCCGCTTTTTCGTAATTAAACCAATTCGCATGAAGTTGCGCGATCGCCTTCAAAGTTTGAGCTTCTGCTGGTATATCCTCGCGCGATCGCGCCGCCTCTAAAATCTGCTGATAAACTTCCACTGCTGGCCCTTTGGCCCGCACCTGTTGAAAAGCCAAAGCCAGTCCTTGCAATAACTCCACATTCACGGTAGATTGAGACAAAACTTCTTTTTGAATAGCTTGCAACCGTTGCGTAATAAACTGTAATTGAAGATTCTGACTATTTTCCCAAGCAATTTTCCCCACCCGATTTAGCGCTTCTACTTCCGCCACAGGGCCAAGATAACGCCGCAACCGTAATTCCCGGTTCCAAATTTCAAAAGCTCCCGGCGCATCCGCAGCTTGCAGTTTAGCTAGCGCCTCTAAGTTTAACCGATCCAGAGCCGCCGCCAGTTCTTGACTTTGCTCAGGATCGAGATTTTCACCTTTTTTAGGGGGTGTCGGCAGCAGGGGATCGGATGTGGTAATCTCAAGCGGATTGGGAGAAAATTGATCCAATGTGGGTTGATTAGTTTGAGCGTTAGCAACAGAACCAGCGCACAACCACAAAGAAAACAACGTAAAACTTGCCACGCGAACAATTGCGGTACCGCGACACAAAAGCCATTTCTGAACCATCAAATTTTGCATATCAAAACAATGCTACAAACAAATAAAAACAAATTAGGGAACCCAATCAATAAGCTAACACACCTAGTAAGTCAGCGCATCTTGCGCTTATTCACTTTAGCCATAATTTTATTAACTTTTGCCACAGCCTGTAGCCCTCCTCAAGGAGTTGCAAAAGATCGCATCTTTCTCCCTCTCTCCATCGACTTCTTAAGCGAGTATCAACTGCCTAAAATCGACTTTGATAGTGTCCCCGTTGGCGGTTTATCGGGAATTGCTTACGATGGCAAAGGTACTGCAACTCCTAACGATCCTGCCTTTCGATTTTATGCCATCTCTGACGATCCTAGCGAATACGGTGACGCGAGATTTTATACTCTCAAACTTAACCTTGCAGCAGCGGATAGTGTAAAAAATAACATTAATAAAGTCACAGTTGAAGGCGTGACTTATCTCGTAGGTGAAGACGGAAAAACCTTCTCGAAAGATTCTATTAATCCTGAAGGTATCGCCATTTCTCCCAGAAAATCAGTATTTGTTGCTAGCGAAGGTGTAACGCACATTGGCATTCCTCCTTTTGTGCGAGAATTTGACTTGAAAACTGGTAAAATGCGAGGTAGTTTACCCATACCAGAGCGTTATATTCCCGATACAACAGATGAAAAGCAAGCGCGAGGAGTTGTTGATAATTTAGGATTTGAATCCTTAACTATAGACCCAGAAAGCTTAAGTTTTGATGGTCTCGATCCATTTCGGATATTTACAGCTATCGAAGCCCCTTTAGTCCAAGATAGCGACCCGGAGCAGGCTAAAAATCTTCGTTTATTGCATTATGTCATAGTCGATAAAACAGCACAATTAGTATCGGAAAATTTCTACCAGTTAGATCCGGCTCCTTTGACTATTTTAAATGGATTAACAGAATTAGTAGCGGTAGGTAAAGGCGGTCACTTTCTCAGTTTAGAGCGTAGCTTTGGGTTATCTGGATATGGTGCTAAGATTTTTCAATTAGCATTAGGAGGTGCTACTGATACTTCTAGAATTTACAGTTTGAAAGGTAACGTAACAACGGCTGAGCCTATCAAGAAAAAGTTATTATTAGACTTAAAGGATTTAGGAATTCCTCTCTACAATTTAGAAGGAATGACGCTAGGGCCGCGTTTATCAGATGGTAGTCAGAGTTTGGTATTGGTGAGTGATGATAATTTTGATGAGGAGCAAAAAACTCAGTTTATCTTATTTCGATTAAAATATATAGCTAGGGGCTAGGGGCTAGGGGCTAGGGGAAGAGAGGGGGAGCAGGGGAGCGGGGGAGGCTTTTTCCCCAATTAGCAATTAGCGATTAGCAATTAGCGATTAGCAATTACCAATTACCCCTCAATCTTCCGTCTTTAAAAACTCTGATACTGAGACAGACTTCGGCAGATTTTCTACATCTCTTATCTCACTTTCATGGGCGAAAAACTCCACTTCTTTATTGTCAATATCGATCTGATAATTAGTAGTAGCAGTAACTATACGCCGCTTTTTTTTATCTTCTATTAATACCCAACATACCACAGGTCTTACCCATCTCTCTATGTGATTGCTATGTTTAGTGCTGCCAAAAGCATACCAACCTTTAGCTTCTATGATTTGAATAACCTTAAAATCATTACTCGCCATTTGTTCACCTATAATACCAAGTTTACTATTAATCTTATAGCAATTTAAAAAAGTATTGCTAAAATTCTAATCTTGGGTTTTCCTTTGTTCAACCAAACCTACCATTCTTACTCTAGCACTGGCGCGATCGCCTTAGCCGTCTGCACTTACCCTTGCGCCTGCGCCACTATCGCTGTCCCTAAAGCTAGCCCTAAACTCCCTAGGGGTGCAAACTACTACAGGATTGATTTCATTTTGTTTACAACTATTTTTCAGATACATTATATCAAATTTCTGGGATCGCCCTCTCTTAACAGTAATTAATTTATGGTTTGCGGGTCGCAATTGCCCTTAAAATTAAAATAGTTCTTAAACGCGATCGCAGAATGTCCAACTCATCGATTAGTATCACTATTAAACTTTTCGCTGTTTACCAAGAAGTCTACGGTAAGTCTGAATTACAATTAGAAATTCTCCCACAAACTTCTGTTTCCCAAGTCTTAGAAGGTTTGATCGCAGAACATCCAAAATTAGAACAGTGGCGCGATCGCACTCGCTTTGGTGTTAATCTTGAATTTGTCACCCCTGAAACTATCCTTCAAAACGGCGATGAAGTTGTTCTTGTCCCTCCCGTCAGTGGCGGTTAGGGATGGGGGTACGGAGGCGTAGATTTGATATTCGCGCTATTACGGCTTTAGAAATTACTCCCAATAAGACAACCCCTCTATTCCCAAAAAGGAACAGAGGGGATTTCTACTCAACTAACAACTGACTTAAAACAGTGTCAGAATATAAATCAAAGTGAACAGAATAATCCAGATGATATCTACGAAGTGCCAGTAAATCTCTGCCATTTCGATACCAGTATGCTTAACATTTGAATAGTGTCCTTCGCGGCGACTCCGCCACAGTACACCCAAAATTAAACACACACCAATCAAAACGTGCAAACCGTGAAAACCTGTCATCAGGTAAAAACAATTAGCAAAAATATTCGCAGTCAAACCATAGCCTAAAGTCAGGTACTCATAAGCTTGACCACCTAAGAAAATAACCCCCATTAAGGCAGTTACAGCATACCAAAGCCGCATTCCTTTGACATCATTCTTTTTAATTGCTGTATCGCCCATGTGGATCACAAAACTGCTTGAAACCAGAATGATTGTGTTAATCGTAGGTAGCAATAGTTCTACTTCTGTCCCTTCAGGAGGCCAAACCTCTGTAGCACCTCTCAATAACAAATAAGCGGAAAAAAATCCGCCAAACATTAGGGATTCGGAACCCAAGAAAGTCAGCAGTCCGAAAACCCGCAAATCCTGATGTTCTTCGTGATGTTCGGCTACATTAGCCGTCGCTTCTGGCGGGATAGACGAGTTGACAACATTATCTGGAACGTCAATTGTTGAACCTTGCATAATTTTCTAATGTTTTTGTTAGTGGTTAGTTGTTAGTGGTTAGTTGTTAGTTGTTAATTGTTATAGGACAGAACTCCGTAACGCCGCCCTCTGGGCGGTAACATACCG
>NZ_JARFTR010000297.1 GCF_029167235.1 Kamptonema sp. UHCC 0994
CCTTGCCGAAAGTTCTTTTTTCAGGCATAAGCGTGCCTGTAGTCAACGGGAACACCACCTTATGTGGTTGATTTTTCGTACTTGACAAGGCTAGTAGATCTAAATATCAATAATTTTAAAGGAAAAGATTGCCACAACGGCAAACTTTTCCCTTAAGTCACACAAAAAAATGAGTATTTCAGCTACTGTTATGGCAAGTTTATCCTTCCAGTCGTGGCAATCTTATGGGTACATTGACACTTACTATGTAAGGATTTCCCCCCATTGGTTTGGACTTGAACTTAAGTCACCAACCCTAATCATTAATCATTAAGTTGAGCGCTGAAATCCTTACTGTGTATAGTTTTTTCATTACTACTTTGCGGTTTATATCATATAGGCTAGTTTGAGGCCATTCAGCGTGCATCAGCGCAAGGTCGCCTGACTGAATAACCTGTTTGATGTCGAAGTCGAAGTTAGACCGAATAATTCTGCCTATCTCCCTAAAATGCGATCTTAGGCAGAAACATTTAGTCTAATAATTGTTAGATGGCTAGCCGTAACTATGTGGCTTCACCTTCAATGAAAGGCGGAGATGTAATAAGTTCAGGCTGACGGAGAACATCTTGAACAACTGCTGCAACTACTTGTGCCAAGTCACAGGGGACAGCATTGCCTATTTGTCTATAAATCGAGCTTTGTCCGCCGATGAAATGGTAGGCATGTGGAAAGGTTTGTATTCTAAGTGCCTCATCAATTGTTAAGCGTCTCAATCTTTTGGGTGCAGCATCCAAAGGTAATGGTTCTCCCCCTTTCATTAGGTAGGAGTGGTACCATTCAACCCAGCTATCTTGACCAAAATAGCAATGCTCTTCATCAATAATTGGTGTTTTATTCCCACCCATAGAAGCATGGAGAGCGCATGAGTATCCATCAGGATTCAGCGGTCTTCCTTGACCATTAAACATCATTCCTGCATAGGGGGATCGTCTCATTACAGGTTTTGCCGCGATCGTAACTTTGGCATTACATACCCGGTTATTCTTCTCCGAACCTGCTACACCTAGAGGCAAAACGATATCTTTAACTATTGGGGAAGGCTTTTTGTATCGTTCAAAATATGCTCCTAAATTCCCAATACCCTTAAAGTCTCGAAACCCAATCAAAAACATTCTTTCTCGAGATTGTGGTACGCCGAAATCAGATGAATTCAGTAATACTAGCTTGCATATATATCCCAATTGACTAGCTACAAAAAAGAGTTTTTGACGAACTTCTGCCCATTTATCTAAAACTGCTAACGCTTTGACATTTTCACAAACAAAAGCTCGAGGTCGGGTAAGGCTTACAGCTTCCATGAAGACCCAGAGCATTTTACTACGGGGATCATCAGGATTCATTTTTCCAGCTACAGAAAAACCTTGGCATGGTGGACCACCAAAAACAAGGTCAACTCCCTCAAATCGTCTCAACTCAAGCAAATAGCTATTAATATCACCACACTTAATGATCCCTCTCGGATGATTTGCCTCATATGTGAGACAAGCATCTCTGTCGATGTCATTGGCACCAACGACCTCAACTCCTGCTCGGATGAACCCAACGTCCATACCACCTGCGCCAGAGAAAAGAGAGAGTCCTGATAAAAGTGTTTCGTTCTTCATGTATGCGATTTTGGCATATTTGTCTTTCCGAATCAAGATCTAAATCATGGAAAGCCAAAAGCACTCTATCTCAAGTATTCATGATCCCGAGTATCACAGGATCATTGATGCCCTTATTTCCCTGCGAGAGAAAGCAAAACTCTCTCAGAAAGCGATTGCCCATGAGATTGGCTTGACACAGCCTGACGTTTCCAAAATAGAGTGTCGGGAACGCCGAATCGATATTCTAGAAGCACTACGATGGGTGCGGGCTACAGATGCTGACCCTGCTGAGTTTTTCGCCCAGTTCGCTAATTTAGAGGGTTGAGCATGAGTTTTGCTAAACCAACCGTCGATCAAAAAGCAGCCGAGCAACTTCTCCGAGAAGCGATCGCAATAGCACAAGATGATTCTAGAGAAATTCCAGCCGTGGAATGGGATATCGAGATCAGAACCATTATTCAAGGAACACATCTGACTTTCCGATACATTCTCATGACTGGTCTTTTAGGCAAAGCAACAAACCCAAGTATCAATGCCCTTGCACTTCAGGCAGGGGCTGATGTTGAAGGTGCTTATGATGCCCGCACCTTATGCCATCAGGTTGTTGTGCCCATTGAGCGAAAATTGTTGAATAGGGCACTTGGCGGCTCAAATGAGCCATTCGCAAATAATCCAGCCCGTTTGCCGACTATATCTCTATCAAATCCTGTCAGAAGGGGTAAGGATCAAAAACTGCAATCTATGCTGTATAAGGTGCTTTCCGAGATAGGAGCGTCTGACCAAGCTTTTGTTTGCCTCTGCAATGCTGTAAGGTATGCGATTAAAAAGCAAATGGCTCGAAGTGGGAGTCTTCCTCAACTTTCAGAATCGGCAGACTCCCACTTAAAAACTATTGAATTTATTGATGCATTTGTCACCAGATCAATTGAGGGCCAGGTTGCTGCAATCGTCGCAGGAACTGTCCTATCCATATATTTTGACCAGTTTGAAGGCTTTGAGGTCATCGTTCATCCGGTAAATCAGAGCGGTTCTTCCTCCAAGGAAGTAGCAGATATAGACATCAAGAAGAACGGCAAGATTTTTGTAGTAGTTGAGGTTAAAGATAAGCCGTTCAGTGAGCAAGATGTCGATCATGCTGCTTTCAAAGTAAGCCAATATAGCTTAACTTCAATCACGTTTGTTATTGGAGTAAATGGAACGTATATCGGTTCATCTCTTAAGCAGGTTTCAAAAACTGTTTTGCTTACGAGAAACGTCAATGTTATTTTTGTTAGTCTTCTCTCCTTCATGAGCTCAGTAATTGCATTATGCCCAGAGCTTTCTTTTGCCACTTTTTTGGCAAAGCTTCGGTACTATGCGATCAATGCTCGGGTCAAGGATGAAGTTTTTGAGCATATTGAGAGTGTTTTTCAATCTATGCAAGTCGCGTCGAACCCGCCATCTAACAACCCTTCTGGAGCGGACTGATGATAGATATTGGCTGTGTTGCAGAGGCTACTTGCATCCGCGCAGCAGGAACGTTATCTCGCCAATGTGAAGCACAGTGAAACCGCGCTAGAATGGGCGGAAATGTCGTCCGAGCCAATACTCTTCGATTGAGCACATCGTTGACTCCGGTTTTGGGTGGCTCATCTTGATGGAGAAGTGACATGGAAAAGCCAGCAAAGAACACGATCTGCCTCTGGTACGATGGCACCGCCGAGGACGCGGCGCGGTTTTACGCCGAGACCTTTCCCGATTCCTCCGTTGATGCGGTGCACCGCGCACCGGGAGATTTTCCGTCAGGGAAGCAAGGGGACGTGTTGACCGTCGAGTTTACCGTGATGGGAATTCCCTGCCTCGGACTCAACGGTGGACCTGCGTTCAAACACAACGAAGCATTCTCGTTTCAGGTCGCAACCGTTGACCAAGCAGAAACAGATCGCTACTGGAACGCGATCGTCGGCAACGGAGGACAGGAGAGTGCGTGCGGCTGGTGTAAGGACAAATGGGGATTATCCTGGCAGATTACACCGATCGCCCTAACAAAAGCGATCGCCGATCCCGATCCTGCTGCTGCCAAGCGCGCGTTTGAGGCGATGATGCAGATGAGAAAGATCAACATCGCTGCGATCGAGGCGGCGCAGCGCGGTTAAGCTGACAGCCTTTGACCCGTGCATCTCGGAAGTACAAAGGGCTTATTAGAACTGCTTCCCTTCCAATAATTGGATGCCTAAGTGTAGCGAACTGCAAAAAGCAGAGGTCAAAACTGCAAAAAGGGAATTTTTGAAACCACATTAACTGCCAAAAGCAGAGGTATAAAAACCACATTATGTGCAAAAGAAACCACATTACGGGTCTTGGCAACTTTTGGTGATCCGAACCAATGCCGAATGGCGATCGCATCAAACTCATATTGTCCCGGCTGAGGTTGCCCTGCTTGCGAACGAAGTCCATGCTTGTGATTTCAAGAGTAGCGATCGCAATAGTCCTTGTCTGCGCGCCTTACCTCCATAATCTTTGTGACCCATGTAGATATGTCAGAGTAGCGTGAGCCAACTGCAAGCGAGCGTCACTGCCACCCAGTCACTCATGTAATATTGAAAGGTACTCACCAAATAATTCTTCAACCCTCTTATAATTGAGTGTTATTAAGCACTCTAAATGAACATTACATTTGCAGAAATTATTCCCAGTTTACTACCCAGCCCCGAAAATTTACAATTAAATAGCTGGGAGTTGGACAAAACAGCAACTCAGCTCGCAGTCAATGTCACTTCTGTCCAAAATCCAGTCAGATGTCCGGTTTGTTTAGCAGTAAGTCATCGCATTCATAGCCAATACAGACGAAAATTAAGTGATTTATCTTGGGCCAATTTCCGAGTCACTTTACAGTTAAATGTCCGAAAGTTTTTCTGTATCAATCCCCAATGTCAGCGCCGCATATTTGCGGAAAGAATTACAGATGTAGCAGCAACATGGGCAAGAAAAACGCAACGATTAACTCAAAATTTAACAGCTATTGGTTTATCATTAGGGGGGAATGCCGGAGTTAGATTAAGCCAATATTTTGGCTTCCAAGTAAGTCGCAATACTCTATTAAACTTAGTGCGTAGAATTCCCCTAGCACCAATTCAAACCCCTCGAATTCTGGGAGTTGATGACTTTGCTTTTCGTAAACGCCACACCTATGGCTCTATATTAGTTGACCTTGAACTTGAAAAAAGTCAACCCATAGCCATTCTCAAAGATCGTGAAGCCGAAACCCTAGCCGCTTGGTTAAAAGAACATCCCGGTGTAGAAATAGTATCACGCGATCGCTCCCGAACTTATGAAAAAGGTGTTCTGCAAGGAGCCCCCAATGCCATTCAAGTTGCTGACCGTTTTCATATTTTACAAAACCTCGCAGAAGCGACGAGTGCAAGTATTTGGCAGCCAACTAAAAAACCTTAAAGAGGTGGAAAAACTACACACGGGTTCCCCACCGAGCGATGCTAATCAGACTGAAATCGTCGCCTTACCTCCGGCATCAAATCAGACCAAAAAAGAAGTATCAAAAGCGATTCAACGTCGAGAAAGAAGAGTTATTATTCATCAACAAGTGTGGGAGTTACGGCATCAAGGTTTATCAGGAAAAGCAATTGCCCAAAAATTAGGTATTGGTTGCACTACCGTGTTCCGGTACTTGCGGCATTCAACATTTCAAGAACGCAACGGTCGTAGTGACCGAGGACGTAGCAAGTTAGA
>NZ_JARFTR010000237.1 GCF_029167235.1 Kamptonema sp. UHCC 0994
GTTTCTTTACCGCCAGGATGGCGGCGTTACATATTTTTGCGTAAGTCCAGATTTACTTATTTAAAACATCAGTTTTTTACTATTTTAATTGTAGGTTTTTGTACATTTATTCTAATAATTATTACTCAGTTTCAAGGTAATGCTGCTAATTTTAATGATATTAAGGATCGTCTACCTTCGCTAGAAGTTCATCCTTTACCTGCAACGCTGGCTAATTGGAAAGATGCAAAAGATAGTGGTGATTACTTTGACAAAGTAAAACCGCCAGAATTTGGTCATTTGGTTTGGTCGCAGTTTCCAATTAAGGTATATGTAGAGCAAGTTACTGATAATAATGGCTCTCAATCATGGAGCAAGACAGTGTTAGATGCTGTGATGGAATGGGGGTCTTATTTACCTTTGCAGGTGGTAGATGAATTAGATGCCGGTGATATTAGGATTTTACACGAGTCTCCGCCTTTGCGACAAGAGCAAATGCGGGCGCGTTCGGGTGAAACTCGCTATGAGTTGTATGTGAGTGGAGATGGGGAAAATGCTGTTTTATCCCATCGTTGTACTATCTGGTTAAATCCGAGTCAGACTGGGAAATATATCGCTGCTGTGGCGCGTCATGAGTTCGGTCATGGGTTGGGAATTTGGGGTCATAGTCCTGTGAATACTGATGTGATGTATTTTTCTCAGGTGAGAAATCCACCGCCGATTTCTGTGAGAGATATTAATACTTTAAAGCGGGTTTATGAGCAGCAAACTCGTCTTGGATGGGGGTTTGATGAAGGTAATTAAAAGTTAAAATTTAAAAGTTAGAGATTAGTTTATAATTAGTTTTTATGAGACCTTTAAGAGTTTCAGTGGTGGGTTTCCGTCGGAGTATGGCTGATTATTTTTTGGTGCGATAGTAATTATCAGAGAGACTGTAAACGGTAAATCAAGGTTTGAGATTGCTTCACTGCGTAAGCGCTACGCGCAGGCTACGCCAACGCAATGACAAAAAATGATAACTTAAGGTTTGAGATTACTTCACTGCGATCGCACTCGCAAAAAATTGTAGTGAGTGCGTAAGTCCTGTTAAGATGAAATTGGATAGGTTTTTACTGCCTCACTAAGTATTACGATGGAAATATCAGATTTGTCTTCGGTAATTTTACTGAGAAAATCTGATTGCTGTACTCGCTACTGGAATTATAGATATGTCGGAACAAGAAGGAAATGTTGTGTCTAAAGCGCCTCGGACACCTGAAGAACAATTGGTTTGGGATGCGAAAGGAAAAATTCGGGTATTGCTGAATTTGTGGGATATATCCTTTGGGAAGGGGAGGGTTAAGAAGGGGGATTTGACTAAAAGGATTGTGCGGACTGGGGAAACGAGTAAGGATTATGAGACTATTTTGACGGGATTGCGAGAAAGTGGTGCGATCGCATTTTCGACTGAGAAGCGGGTGGTGGTAGTTGAAATTACGGATGTGGGTCAGCAGGTGTTGGCGGATGGGTTGAAAAATGGCGATTCTCTGTTTGAGTTTGATGGTTCTCAAATTGGGACGAGGTTGGGGAATGCGTTGTTGAAGTGGGTGCGGAGTCAAGCTAGGCCGGTGACTGTGGCGGTGGAGAAACCTAAGCCGGAAGTGGAGACGATCGCTTCTTATGAGAGGTTTAAGGTGGTGGCTTTGAAGGTTTACGATCGCTTGAATCAGGATTTTAACTATGACGATTTGGTTCCGATTTATCGGATGCGGCGGGTGATTGGGGAAAGAGTGGCGCGATCGCAGTTTAATGAGTGGCTGTTGGAAATGCAGGCTACTGATCTAATTCAGTTGATAGGGGGTGAGATGAAAGACATTACGGCTGATAAAGCTGAAGATTCAATCAAAACTGCACATGGCGCAATTCGCTATTATGTCAAACGGCTAAATTCCTAAAATTGTCCTAAATCCTTTTGTCAATTCGTTAAGAATTAAGTAAATACCTCATCAAAAATCTCAGCTAAGCTCAAAAGTTTCAATTTATTGATGAGGTAATTGCGATTTCAAGATAGGTCGTAATTGTTGCGGTTGAGAAAGGAAAATTGAAGGAAAGCGCGATCGGATCTTAACAATAAAACATCTCAATTTAAAACCGAGGAAAGAGCGTGTAGACCTATTTTCATTTATACAAAATCAGGATCGACTCCCATTTCCCGCAACTTTGCCGCCAAACGTTCAGTTTTCTGTAACCGAGTTTGTTCTTCCTTAATCAACTCCTCAACCAATGGCGGATTTAACATTTCATCAACAGACAAAATTAGATCGGGAAACACCACAGATGATATTTCTTGACCTGGCAAATAATCGATTTGCGTGTAACTCTCTTCACCTTGTTGGAACGACAAAGCCCTAACTCGCTGTTTATTTTTAGCAGGATCAAAAATCAAATATTCCGGCACATTGGCTAATTCATACTCTGCTCGTTTAATTACATAATCAGCCCGCCGATCTTCACTCACTACCTCTACTACTAATAGTGGTGTTTCATCCAAATCAAGGATACCAGAACCACCTCTAGCAGCGGCTTTTTCTAAAAGACTTTGAGTACAGACTACGACATCAGGAATGCGGGAAGAATCCTCTTTAGTTCTTACTCCCAAACCTGTTTTTACCACTAAATTAAGATTATGCTCAGCTAAGTAACGCTGCAACTTATAAGCCAAAAATTCACAAATCTTGATATGCAAGACTGTTGCTGCTGACATTGTTATCAATTTTCCTTTGTACAGTTCATATTTTACACCGGATTCACCTTGGTAAGAACGGTACTCTTCAAAAGTCAAAGTTGATGAAGGATCAACTGCCTTTTCTTGCACAATTTCTTCTACAGCTTTTTCTTTATTTTCTTCAACAACTTCTGCAATTTTTGCCACAGATTGAGACATATATTTTGCCCTATCTCGATAAGTTACTATCATAACAAATATCAACTTAAAAGTCAAGACATTCTAGATAAAAAATAATGGCAAAACTAAAATTAGCTATTAAATTCTACTTTACCAAGTCACGCGATCGCGCCACCTTTCTAACATCTTTTTCCCTACCCCAGGAACCCGATCTAAATCTTCCAAAGACGTAAAAGGTTGTTGTTTTCTCGCTGCAATAATCTTTTGAGCTAATTTCGGCCCCACTCCTGGCAAAGTCTCTAACTCAGCCTGATTAGCAACATTCAAATTAACTAACTTCTTCTCAGAAATCTTAACAATATTTCCATCAGATTTTGGTAGTGCTGCACAAAGTTGCTTTTGAGCTTCAATTTTCTGCACGATCGCGCGTGGCAAACCCAACACCACATCCCCATACAGACGCTCAAACTCCCGTTCAAAATGGGCCGCCACCGTCTCACTTTCAATCACCAAAAGGGCTTCATCATTCCCATAATTAGCGGCCTCAGTCCAGTTATGAGAACCAGTAATTACAATTTTCCCATCCACAACCCCAAACTTATGATGCAAGCGATCGCCCTCCCGCAATTTCGGTACTCCCACAGTCGCGATCGGCTTTTGCCAAGGTCGATTTTCAGCCTCAAACTTACAATTGTCAAGTAGTGCCACACCCATCATATCTAACGCTTCACTGTAAGATCGATAAGCAAAGCTAGGATCGATTAATCCCCGGATTGTCACCCCTGCCAGAGATTTGCTTTCCAAAGTATTAACTAAACGTTGAGCCGAAAATACAAACAGTGCCAAATCTACCGACTTTCTAGCATTTTTCAAACTATTATCAATTAAACCATTACTGCTTTTTTCCCAAGGAACAGTTTTAGCAGTTGGTGAAAATTGCACAGCGACAGTTACATTTCCCAGATTAATATATTGCACCAATCGTAACGGTTTTTTAGCCCCAAACTTACTATCTGGCTTACCTCCTGGCCCATCTCCCCACATAATATTAAATTCTTGAGTAAAAAGATTTGCTAATTCTCCACTATCAATTTTTAATAAATTGTTAGAATTGCCTCGACTTTTTGCCACCCCAAAATCTCCATGAATATCTGAAGGTGTAAAATTAGCCGAAGTCACAATTAAACTTTTGCCATCCACAACCACAAACTTGTGGTGCATCAAACCACTACCCTTAGAACCATCCGCCGTATCGTCAATTATGGGAATACCAGCATCGCGTAAAATTACCAAAGCATCACTTTTTTTAATTTCCGCCTGACTTAATTTCCCATCCTTGTCAGCATCCACCAAATGGACAAATTCACTATAGCGATCGCGCTCCCTCTCTGGCAATTGGTGCACCTCATCCGCCGTAAAACTACTCCAAGGACGACTGTATGTATTTTCCACGATCGCCCTCACCTTCACCCCCGCCGCCTGTCGCTCAGCCATTGCTTGCGCGATCGCAGGCAACCGCAACTCCTGCACCGCCACATCCACCGTCAACCGAGCACCCGCGATCGCATCCACAATTAGCTTCTCAAAGTTATCTCCATATCGAGTCTCTTCGCGGTAAAATTCCTGATAGATCGAACTTTCCGACTGGTTGAAATACACCTGAAGCAAAGGATCTTGAGGCAATGGAGCCAAACGAGGAGCCAATAGCTGAATCTGTTTTCCCCTTTGGTGACAAGCTGCAAGGCTGATTGCCAGAAACAAAGCACAGCAGTAAAGTAGTTGAGTATAAGAAAATTTAGACACAGAACTTTAAAATTTTTAGGCATTAAGGGTTTTAGCAATTCAAAGCTATTCGATCGTGTAAAGTTACAATCTATTTATGAAAGGGGATAGATTTTGCGTCTTGTAGGACTGCCTCGAAGCCGGGAAGCATCACTGGTGCGGTAGCAGCATTCAGGGGCGTTGGTCAAACCCGACACCAATGCTATATGGCTAAAAGAAAACGGGCTTTTCCGTGCGGTCACAAAGGATATGGTAAAACGTGCCACCGCTGCACGCAAGAGCGTCAGGCACAGGATCATCAAGTTCTGGCGATCGCAGAAAAACGAAACAAAAAACTAGAATGGGAGGCATCATTTGCCCAGGATGTCATAGATTTACGAGGGCTACCTGACTACGTGGTAGTCAAGGCACGCTCCATAATTGCTACTATCACCCACAAGAATTACAGAGAATTTGGCGGCAAACGCCTTCGCCATAACCGTTTTATTATCAGCATTCCTGTAACACGAAACTACAGAATGCTCTGCGAAGATTGTGGCACTTTCTTAATTCCCCAAAAAGTTATATCCCACGAAGCCTACAATGTCTGCAAACCGGGAAGTTAGGGGCTAGGGGCTAGGGGCTAGGGGCTAGGGAAGAGGGG
>NZ_JARFTR010000267.1 GCF_029167235.1 Kamptonema sp. UHCC 0994
CGGTTCATGAACCGCCCAGAGGGCGGCGTTACGAAAAAAAAGAGCGATCGCACTGATGCGATCGCCCTGGATTTCCCGGAAAACTTAGTTAACTCTCAAGCCGCCTCTAAACTTAATCCTAGCGACGCTTGCTCAACCATTTAGCAGCCACAATTCCCAAAATACCCGCAACAATCGGATTGCCCAAAAACTTCATCAAACTGGGCTGATCTGCCAACACTTCGCGGAAAACATCGGGGTGAGAGTGATAGGTAAAGGATGCCAACTTCGCAACGTCATCAGCAGTCATGCGGTTGGGGTTGTGAGTAGAAAGCGCTAGTTGTTGCTCCAAGGTGCGATCGCTCAGTCCTTTCTTGCTCAAATGCTTAAAGAATTCCCGCGCCACGTCATCTCTTTCATTAGGTTTGATTTGCGCGATCGCCTTTTGTAACTCTGGCTCTAATTGGGCAGGCGGCAAGTTATCATGATGCAAAGACTGACCGAATAACTGTTTACGTTGATCTGGTGTAGTCCGCTGAGCAAAATCATCAAAATTTTCGTATTCGTCCGCTGATGCAGCCGGCATTGCTTCAGTATTTCCGTGCGACAAATCGTTCATGATTTCACGCTTGTATTGTTCGCTGGTAGCCATAATATTTTTCTCCAATTTTCAAAACTTTTACGTCTCAATCTGAATATTCAGAAATTATTCTCTCTGGTGCGAGTGGGAGATTGCTTCGCCGAGCTCACAATGACAAGAATTAGACTCGCGATCAATTGCCTAATTCTTAAATTACTTAAGCCGCACCAGATTTGTACTCAATCTGGTTTGATTGCTGATCGTACTTAGCCGTCAAAATCAGTTTTTTATCCGGCGCATACATCAAAACTGTTACATCTTGATCCGGGAAATTGTGATGAAAACCTTGGGCTAAAGATTTTGCTAAATCTTTCACTTCATTGGGGCGAACTTTCGGTGTAATGACAACGCCTAACTTGTTGTTGTCCCGCACATAAACGTCTTTTACTAAACCCTTTGCAGTCTGGATCGCCCAGTTACCAAAATCTTGACCAACTGCGGTATTTCCCCGTTGTAGCTCAGCGTAATAATTGGAACTACCCTCAATTGCTACAGGTAGATTAGTCGGTTTCTGAGCTGATGGTGCTCCGGCACAGGCTGTAGAAATAGTCAGCACTAAAACCAAAATTAGCCCGGTAATAATTTTTCGACTCTGCTGAAAAAAATTCATTTTTGTCCTCCTTATACAAAATGTTATTAACAGAATGATTAATTAGTTAAATCTGTGTTTTCATTCTGTTTGATAATACAGAGGATCTAGGTCAAAAATTAGTTACCTAGACCCTCTGAATTAGTGTTAAGCGCGGTTTACTTTTTCCTTAACATCATCTTTGATGTCTTCGACTCCGTGACGCACTTGGGCTTCTTTTTGCTTCATTTGACCTTCAGCTTTATCCTTGGGATCTCCAGTAACATTACCTACAGCTTCTTGAGCAACACCTTCAATGTTTTTAGCAGTAGCTTTGGCGCGATCTTCAATACTCATGATGTTTCTCCTGTTCTGTAACTTTGTTTACTTTTGTTGTCTTAGACTCATAGTATTAAGTAATTACTTACTTTACCCTCTACCAAGAGGTAGATTAAAGTTCTATAACTATTGGATGAATAGATTTGTAATTACAAAAACAAAATCCGCTTGCGCGGACTTTAGAAATAATTTTAACCCGATATTATCTGAGTTTTATTTGATAAGAGGCGATTTGAACTGTCAAGTTTCAAAAGATACTAATGTTTTGTTTTTTCATCCATCTTTTGATTGAGTTCTTCTTTTAAGATTTCTGCTGCACGGAGAGTTTGAGCCTCCGCTTGCCGATGTTCACCTTGGGCCTTCTCTGCTACCTCAGAGAGTAATTCTGCCCTAGCTTCTCGATTTTGCTCTTCAACGTGCCGGATATGGGTTGTTGCTGATTCTTCATTTATCATTAGCTTTCACCAGGTTTTTTAGATAATTTATTTAAGTAATGGTAACTTTTAAGTAATGGTAACTTCAAGATAAGGTAAACCATACTCTTATGCTATGAGAAATATTTAGGCTATTCATCTGCCTGTAGAAGTAAGATAGAATATTTAAGACTAAGACAAAAGGAAGAGGGATGATCCCGATGCCTATAAATATATTTGTAGGCGCGAAGGCTTCGCGCTTAACATCTCTTATATAATAAATAAAATATAGGCGCTAATGCTTCGCCCTGCTACCAAGGAAGAAAAACTTTAACCCCTTCAATTGCTCATTAACTATTTTAAGTATTTCAGTAGTTGTTACCCCCCCTTTTTCAGGGGGTTATAGGAAATAGATGAGGTTAACTTTGAAGCCTCTAATCGATGAATCCCATTAGCGTGAAACTATCATCAATTATGTTGGAAGCAATTGGGCGGTTGGCACCCATCACAGAGTACAGTTCGCTAATTTGTAGTGCACTGGAACCAACTGGGCGATTTCCAGCTTCAGAGTACATTTCCATCACCTCAAAGTTGTCTGCCATCACTGGGCGATTGTCCACGATTTCTATTACTTCCAGAGAACTCGATTCTATGGGGCGGTTGCGAATAGTATCGAACACCTCAAAGTCATTTGTTCCGATCGGCCGGTTCTCAGGCAGGGGATTATGATACAATTGAATTTCTGGCTGTTTGCGATCGCTCATCGTTTTGTCCCTAATTGTTAAAGCCATAACTTGAGATACACTCCCTGATTTTTGGGTAACAGCCTCATTAGCTGTAACTTCCTCTGTCTTACCACTGTTTCTGCGTCCCTGGCTCAGGGTTTTCTTGCCAGTTCTGTTAATCGCCATAATTAAATACCTCTGTGTTGCTGAGTCGTTTTGTTATTGAGTAGGAGAACCACTTTTTTTGTCAGGTCTCAATTCTACTGTCAATAATTAAAATATCTTAAATTATACCAAATATTTTAATTTAATTGCAATTTAACTACATATTTGTTAATATTTATCAGTAACATAGCATTCTCTGATAGTTACTATGGGAGATAAATTTCATCTTCAAGCTCCTTTTGAGCCGACTGGGGATCAGCCGAAGGCGATCGCGCAACTAACTTCAGGCATACTTGCAGGCGATCGCTTCCAAACTCTACTTGGTGCAACGGGCACAGGCAAAACCTTTTCAATAGCTGCGGTTATTGAGAAAATTAGTAAACCTACCCTAATTTTAGCACATAACAAGACCTTAGCGGCTCAACTGTGCAACGAATTGCGAGGATTTTTCCCCAACAACGCCGTCGAATATTTCGTTAGTTATTACGATTATTACCAGCCAGAAGCATACATTGCCGTTACCGATACATACATCGAGAAAACAGCAGCAATTAACGACGAGATCGATATGTTGCGACACTCAGCAACGCGATCGCTTTTTGAACGCCGCGACGCGATCGTAGTAGCATCAATTAGCTGCATCTACGGTTTAGGAATGCCAGCAGAATACCTAAAAGCTGCTATCCCTTTTCAGGTAGGAACCGAAGTCAACCAGCGGCAACTATTGCGAGATTTAGTTAACATTCAATACAGCCGCAACGACTTAGATTTAGGCCGAGGAAAATTCCGCGTCAAAGGCGACGTATTGGAAATTGGCCCCGCCTACGAAGATAGAATAATTCGCATAGAATTCTTTGGCGACGAAATTGATGCCATTCGCTATGTTGACCCCGTAAGTGGTGGAATTATCCAAAGCGTAGAAGCTTTGAATATTTATCCTGCCCGTCACTTCGTAACTGCTGAAGACAAATTGGAGGCAGCTTGTCAAGCAATTGAAATCGAAATAGAAGACAGCGTAGAAGAACTAAAAAAAGCGGGTAAATTAGTAGAAGCACAGCGTTTAGAACAACGCACTCGCTACGATTTAGAGATGTTGCGAGAGGTTGGTTACTGCAATGGAGTCGAGAATTATTCCCGCCATTTAGCAGGGCGAAATGCTGGAGAACCGCCAGAGTGTTTAATTGATTATTTTCCGAAAGATTGGCTGTTAGTAATAGATGAGTCTCACGTCACCGTGCCACAACTACGGGGGATGTACAACGGCGACCAAGCTAGAAAGAAAGTGCTAATTGAGCATGGATTTCGCTTACCTAGCGCCGCAGATAATCGCCCTTTAAAAGCAGAGGAATTCTGGGAAAAAGTAAACCAGTGTATTTTTGTTTCTGCTACCCCTGGGAATTGGGAAATAGAAATCTCTGAAAGTCGAGTTGCCGATCAGGTAATTCGCCCCACAGGGTTAATAGATCCTGAGATTTATGTACGTCCGACTGAGGGGCAAATTGACGATTTGCTAGGAGAAATCAAAGAGCGCGTACTTCTGCAAGAGCGAACATTAGTGACAACATTAACTAAACGCATGGCAGAAGATTTAACAGAATATTTACAAGAGCGCGGAATTAGAGTCCGCTATTTGCACTCAGAAATTCAGTCAATTGAGCGCATAGAAATTCTGCAATCTTTGCGGGATGGAGATTTTGATGTATTAATTGGAGTAAATTTATTACGGGAGGGATTAGATTTACCAGAAGTGTCTTTGGTGGCAATTTTAGATGCAGACAAGGAAGGGTTTTTAAGGTCTGAACGTTCTTTAATTCAAACTATCGGTAGGGCGGCTCGTCATGTCCGGGGACAGGCTATATTGTATGGTGACAATTTGACAGATAGCATGATTAAAGCCATTGATGAAACTGATAGACGGCGGGGGATTCAGTTGGCTTATAACAAAATGCACGGGATTACGCCGCAGTCAATTACGAAGAAGTCATCTAAGAATGCAATTTTAGCATTTTTGGATGTGTCGCGGCGGCTGAATTCTCAGCAGTTAGAAACGGTCTACGAACAGGTAGATGAGTTATCTTTGGAAGAGATACCTGAGTTGATTGGTCAGTTGGAAGTGCAGATGAAGGAAGCGGCGAAGAAGATGGAGTTTGAAGAGGCGGCTAAGTTTCGCGATCGCATTAAGCACTTGCGAGATAAACTACTAGGTCATTAGTCTACAACTAACCCTATGCCTTCCACATAACGCACAGGTTTACAGTTCTTCATTGAGTTTCTGTTAGAGTCGATAGAAGCCTTGCGACTTTTACCTCTCCTTCAGAACCGGACGTGAGACTTTCACCTCATCCGGCTCCTCAATAATTCCACCCTTGTCATGGGTACGATTCAAGACCAACTCTCAGG
>NZ_JARFTR010000029.1 GCF_029167235.1 Kamptonema sp. UHCC 0994
ACTTGAGGGGTAGGATTTGGGCTGAACCCTCACCTACAAATGTAACCAGTTGTCACTAACTGCCTGAGCAGCTAGGCTAACCGTCCCATAAGCTTTTCGGCTTATTTTAGGTTAAACGAATCGCACTCTTCTATCCTCATTGCGGCTCTATTTCTTGTTTCTTATTAAATCATACTCATAACGACTTCGATTTACAAGCGAATGTCAAGAGACTATGACATTAGTAAACGTAGCTATGTCATTGCGAGCCCAGCGAAGCTATGTCATTGCGAGCCCAGCGAAGCAATCTCAAGGCTCGCAATGACATTCTTTATTTTTGTCCAGCTACTTAGCGGCTGTAATGCGATCGTCTGTAAGTCCGAACTAAGTAAGCGATTGATTATTCACCCGCCGAATAGCCACCACCGCAGGCTTAGGCGAATCGTTAACCTTCCCCCCCGGCCAGTTAGAACCAATTGGCACTTTACGAGTCTGCATAAACTCTTTCCCATCAGTAGTTTTCATCGCCAACTGACGGTTTTGAGCCATCATTTCCTTCCGCATCCCATTAACTTCCCCCGGATGCTGTACTGAGAGAAATAAAGTGTGTCCATCATTAGTAAAAAATGGCCCCGTAGTTTCACACTCCATCGGCCCAATACCAAATAAATAAGCTTCTCCTGCATTGGAGCCCGATGTTGGCATAAACCAGATAGAACTATTACCAAATAAACCCCGCAAGTCAGACTGACTAACTGCTTTACCTTCCTTATCTACTCGCGTTGGTATCGCTTTGTTGTACTTGTCACTGGAGATATCTGTCACCATCCAAACATTACCATTATTGTCGATCGCCAAATTATCTGGATTAGCAAAACCTAACCCACCATCAGCAGGTTCACCCCCCGTTGCAAACATTTTCCACTGAAATTTCATCGCCCCTGGTTCATTACCATCTTCGGTTAAATGTAAGATCCAGCCATACTCGTAAGCTTTGCCATCTTTACCCTTGAAAATTCGCAAATCAGGCCCACCATCACTACCACTAGGAGCCCCAGAAGTAAAGGTGACATACAGCGAACCATCGGTCGCAATTTCAGTATCTTCTGGCCGCGCCGTACAAGTAGCACCGACAGCATTACCGGCATAGTGAGCATCAATTAAAATTGCCCCTTGCTTTTCCTCAGCATTGCCTTCATAGAGGTCGCCCAAGGTCTTAAACTGCTGTTTAAAGGCGGCAATATCTTCATCCTTTTCAGCTTTGAAAATGCCACCATCTGGACGCTTAGGCAAGGTAATCATTCCTCCTGCGTGGACGCTAGGCAGATCGGGATTAACGGGAGTATCTGCTTTTAAAGCAATCCATTGACCAGTACCATCGGGATTGAATTTTGCTGCATAAAGCATTCCATTTGTCAACAGTTTAGAGTTGGCTTTATCGGTGGGATTACTAATTTTACCACTGCTCACAAATTTGTAGAGATGTCCGCTACGGCGATCGCATCCCGAATAAAACGCTAAAGGTTTACCAGCAACCACACGCACGCCTACAGCTTCATGGCGATAGCGTCCTAGCCAAGTATGCTTAGTGCCATAGTCATTCGGATTAGCAGGATCTAATTCTACCATCCAACCATACTTATTTCCAGCTAAGCCGAATACATTTCCTAAACCTCCCATTTGCTCATCATCTTTGAAAAAGGTTTTCTTACTTGGCTCAAAAGAACTACCATCAGGATTAACAGCTTCTGGTACAAAATCTTGGTAATTTTCTTCACAACTTAAAACAGTTCCCCAAGGCGTTGTTCCTCCAGCACAATTGTTAAAAGTGCCGATAATTTTATCGCCCAATTTATCATCGTAGCCTTTACCTTTTTTGCGGAAAATGGCAACAGCCGGGCCAGTTGATTTCAGATAGCGTCCGTCTGCTAAACCGGAAATTCCAGTAATGCGGCGATCGGCCTTGGAATTAGTTCTTACCCATTTCCCGTCAGGGTTACGGCGAATAGAAATTACACCAATTCCTAAATCAATCATGGCTTCCTTGGCAATTTCCCGAATCATCGCTTTTGTCGGATCGTTAGCTGCCAAAACATAAGCATTAATGCCATCTTTGCCAGCAGCTTTCATGGCTGTTTCTAGCTTATCAAATGGCAAAGATTTACCAATTACTTTTTGATAAGTTTCAGTCCAAGGTACAGCACTAATGTACTCGAAGTTAACGGTCAAAAATCCTTCATCTTTGACGGTTTCAATGAAGGAAAGATAATCGTTATTGTAGCCGAAGCGAGAATCACCTACTTTGTCACCCCAAGCAGCAACAATGTCGTAGGTAAAACCTTCTGGAAGTAGGAGCTCGTCTGCGACTTCGTAAGTGTTGTAAGCTTTTACTTGCTGTTCTGGCGAAACTCTACTAATTGACATTAATTGGCCTGAATCTGCAACCAAAGTGCTTGTTTCTAAAGGCATTGGGCCTTTAACTGGCTGAAAGCTGATACCGTTTGGCAGACTAGCGGCGGTGACTGAATCCGTAAACCGCATGGAAAGTTTCTTTTCTGAAGATTGGAAGGAACCGCAGGCAATTGCACTTGCACCTGCACCTAAGAAAAGAAGAAAGTCTCGACGTTTAATTGCCATAAGTAAAGAATTGCTTAACTACTGATTACAGGTGGAATGAAAGCGGATTGATTATAAAAATCCTGATTAAGATTCTATTCGATGAAGTTTAGGAAGTGGTAAGCTTTTAGTAATCGAGAGGTTAAGCAATTAGCGATAGCAGAAGAAAGTTGTAACGCCGCCATCTTGGCGGTTTATTTATAGCAATCGCCAAGGTGGTTTCTTTACCGCCAAGATGGCGGCGTTACGCTGGATAAGGTGGTTTCTTTACCGCCAAGATGGCGGCGTTACGCTGGATAAGGTGGTTTCTTTACCGCCAAGATGGCGGCGTTACGCTGGATTTAGACACAAAAAAGTAAGGTGGTCAATGCCCACCTTACAATTATAATTATCATTACTTCAACCAAATCTATAGCCGAATCCTCGCACGGTAATAATGTACTCTGGCTTACTGGGTTCTATTTCCACTTTCTCACGCAGCCAGCGAATGTGAACGTCAACAGTTTTACTGTCTCCAATAAAATCGTGACCCCAAATTTGTTCGAGCAATTGATCGCGAGACCAAACTCGCCGAGGGTAACTCATAAATAGTTCCAGTAACCGAAACTGCTTAGGAGAAATTTTCACTTCTTCGCCACGAACAATGACGCGGCATTCTTCTGGATAGAGAGTTATGCTCTTATATTGGAGCATTACAGGATGGGGTAGTTGACCTAGACGCTGGCGGCGCATCAAGGCGCGACAGCGGGCAATAAATTCCCGCATCCCAAAGGGTTTGGTTAAGTAGTCATCGGCTCCTGCTTCTAGGTAAAAGGCGCAGTTGTTGGCGCTCCCTCTCGCACCAACGATCAAAATTGGTACGGGATTTCCTTGATGCCGTAACATTCGACACAGATCCAAACCGTTAATTGAATCCATAATTAACAGGTTGAATGGAAATTCCCCGTGATGATGAAATGAAGGACTTTGCACTGAGGGAAGTGCGTTGCGCCCGTCGGTAGTAACAAGCACGTCGTAGCCCTGCTCTTCTAAAGCTAAAGCCAGCATTTCCCGCAGTAACTCTTCACCTTCTAGTAATAGTATGCGGCCAGCTTGTTTGATAGCCGGCTTTGAAGGACTTTCGCTTAATTCAGCAGAAGACATAAATATTGTTAGAGTTATGTTTGTTTGTGGCTGGTGGGAGCCGCCTTCTTTAGTAGCTTAGGCGCTCTTGGTACTGCGATCGCCCTTAAGCAAAAGCAGCGCTCGCTTTCAGTTCTTTGCCAGTCCATCCAACAAACAGGTGCTCAACTTGATTGAGTTGCTCGTACAGGGTAGCAATGGAAACACTACCCCTACAAAACGAATTCAGGTGTTGAGCAGTTGCAGTAGCAGCGCTGTCTTGCTGTGTACAGGCATCTGATGCCTGGTTGTTTCTGATGGTTGGCGTTAATTTATTAAACATCGCCCACTTACAGTTAACCAGGTTGTACTGAATCAATATAGAGGATGGGCTTATATTACAGGTTAAAGGTTATTAGAAGGTAAAGAGTTGGTTATATAATGGTTAAATTATTAACGTTAAGTAATACCATTGCTAATGGTACGCAAAACTCTAAAGTTGAGATTGACTTGAGATTGAAGTAAAATCCTAAGTTCACAAGCGGTATTGGTCGTTAAGATGAAGTTTGTACATTAAGATTTCTTTAATTTTTATAATGTTGCTGCATTTAAGTACATGGCCGGAAGTAGAAACCTATCTAGGGCAATCTCAGGGTATGATTTTGCCGATCGGTTCGACGGAACAACACGGGCCTACGGGGTTGATTGGGACTGATGCGATTTGCGCGGAGGCGATCGCTAAGGGTGTTGGCGAAGAGGTCAAAGCGATGGTGGGGCCGACGATTAATGTCGGGATGGCTCTACATCATACGGATTTCCCAGGATCGGTTAGTTTGCGACCTAGCACTCTGATACTCGTGATCCGTGATTATATCACTTGTTTGACCAAAGCGGGTTTTACTAAGTTTTTCTTTATTAACGGTCACGGTGGCAATATTGCGACGATGAAGGCTGCTTTCTCTGAAACTTACGCTCATTTGTCGGATTTGAACATTAAAAATGCTGATTTGGTGCAGTGTTCTGTAGGCAATTGGTTTATGTGCAGTTCTGTTTACAAGTTAGCAAAGGAATTGTATGGCGATCGCGAAGGTTCCCACGCTACGCCTAGCGAAGTGGCCTTAACTCAGTATGTCTATCCAGAGGCAATTAAGCAAGCACCGCTATCAGAAAAGGTTGCTTCTGGACATAAAATTTATGGCGCAACTGACTTTCGCCGCCGATATCCTGATGGTCGTATGGGTTCTAATCCGGCTTTGGCGACACCGGAACATGGTCAAAAGTTTTACGAATTGGCCGTGAAAGAATTGAGTAATAGTTATTTAGAATTTTTGAGTTCGGATTGAAAAATTTTCGGGTTTTATTTACGTAACGCCGCCCTCTGGGCGGTTTAATTACC
>NZ_JARFTR010000314.1 GCF_029167235.1 Kamptonema sp. UHCC 0994
GGTAAAATCACCGCCCAGAGGGCGGCGTTACGGATGCTAAAGATTACTCATCTTCAGCATAGATAAAACGATAAAGTTCGCTCGGATCTGGTTCAGGACTTTTCTCCGCAAACTCCACTGCTTCATCAACCACTGATTGAATCTTTTGCTCAATTTCTTTCAACTCTTCAACAGTTGCTAAATTGCGCTCAGTTAAATCAGCAGCCAACTTCTTAATCGGATCGCGAGGAAACCAATATTCCTTCTCTTCCTTAGAACGCAATTCATCAGGATCGGCCAAAGAATGGCCTCGGAAACGATAAGTTAAAGCCTCAATTAAAGTCGGCCCTTCCCCAGCGCGAGCGCGAGCAACAGCCTCTTGAGCAACCTCTCTTACCGCTAAAACATCCATTCCATCAACTTCAAAACCAGCCATACCAAAAGCATGAGCCTTCTTGTAAATTACTGGATCGGAAGTAGCGCGATCGTGTGCCATTCCAATCGCCCATTTATTATTTTCCACCACATAGATAATCGGCAACTTCCACAAAGCAGCCATATTCAAACACTCGAAAAACTGACCATTATTAGCCGCGCCATCTCCAAAAAAGCAAGCCGTAACTTGATCTGCATTTTCATTCCCCAAAGCCTCCCGGCGATACTTAGAAGCAAAAGCCGCCCCCGTAGCCACAGGAATACCCTCAGCCACAAACGCATAACCACCTAGCAGATTATGTTCCGCAGAAAAGATGTGCATCGAACCGCCGCGTCCCTTTGAACAGCCAGTCGCCTTACCAAACAACTCAGCCATAACCTCCCGCGCTGGGACACCTGCACTCAAAGCGTGAACGTGATCCCTATAGGTAGAGCTGACATAATCCTCATCTCGGCGCATCGCCCGAATCACGCCAGTAGACACCGCTTCTTGACCGTTATAAAGGTGGACAAAGCCAAACATCTTGCCCCGGTAATACATCTCAGCGCACTTATCTTCAAAAAAGCGCCCTAAAACCATATCCTCATAGAGCATTAGCCCCTCTTCCTTAGAAATTTTGACCCGTGCCGAGTCAAAAACTGGTAAAATCCTTTCCTGAACCATTGCGTACTACCCTCTTAGCAAACTCGATTTCTAACTTTAAACCCTGACGGGGCTAAAGAAGGGAGCGAACCCTACTAACATTGTGGAAGCAAAGGTTCGCAAATTGTTACAATGTCAGGACTTACGCATTATTAAACGTAATGCTGCCATCTCGGCGGGACAAGTACCTTCCAGAGGGCGGCGTTACAAAATGCTCGATTCGGTAATGCCTAACACTTATGTTTCGCACAAACCTTAGCTAAGATATGCTAATTCAGTTGCTCGTGCTTTGGGGAAGTGGGCTGTGCTAATTCCACTGGACTACTACCGGATTTTAGGTCTGCCGATCCAGCTTACTGCCGAACAGTTGCAGCAAGCTCACCGCGATCGCACTTTACAACTCCCCAGAAGGGAATATTCCGAAGTGGCGATCGCTGCTAGAAAACAACTACTCGATGAAGCCTACGCTGTCCTGTCCAACTCAGAACAGCGCTCAGCTTACGATGCCAGTTTCCTAGCCAAAACCTACGAGTCCGAACATGACTCAGGCATCTCCGGGGCAAAACACCTCTGGGAGAGAACTGCATCCGACCAAAAACCTGGCCCCAGCGCCACCGTCCTACAGGAGTCAGGAGACAATATTAACTCTGACCTCTGGGCCTTAGATGCCGCCCCTGACCCCCATACTCCCAGCATCGACATCGAAGAGAAGCAATTTGCCGGAGCCTTACTGATTCTGCAAGAGTTAGGGGAATACGAACTGGCGATCAAAATTGCCCGTCCCTACCTCAGCAACGGTAGCGCCATCAGAGAAGGTCGTTTCGGCGACCCGCAACTCGTCCGACCTGATATAGTTTTAACCACAGCCCTTGCCTACCTTGAACTTGGTCGCGAACAGTGGCAGCAAGGTCAACACGAAAATGCCGCCGTATCCTTAGAAGCAGGTCAGGAATTACTGCTGCGCGAAAGCTTATTTCTTACTGTGAGGGGTGAAATGCAAGCCGATCTCTACAAGCTGCGTCCCTATAGGATTTTAGAATTGGTAGCGCTACCACCAGAAAAAACTGCCGATCGCACCAGAGGTTTACAATTCCTCCGCGAAATGCTCCAAGAGCGCGGCGGTATAGACGGTTCTGGCGATGACCAATCTGGTTTAGGTATAGAAGATTTCCTCCGCTTCGTACAGCAATTACGGAAGCACCTAACTACCGCCGAGCAACAGAGCTTATTTGAAGCCGAAGCCCGCCGTCCCTCCGCAGTCGCTACCTACCTGGCAGTCTACACTCTTTTAGCTCAAGGTTTTGCAGCCAGACTGCCTGCATTGATCCGCCGCGCTAAGCTGATGCTGATGCAATTAGGTCGTCGCCAAGACGTACACTTGGAAAAAGCAGTTTGCGCCCTGTTATTAGGCCAAACCGAAGAAGCTAGCCGCGCTTTAGAATTGAGCTCCGAAAGCGAACCTCTGACTTTTATCCGGGAAAATTCCCAAGATTCCCCAGATTTACTACCTGGATTGTGTTTATACGCCGAACACTGGTTACAGGAAGAAGTATTTCCCCACTTCCGAGACTTAGCCGACGAGCCGGTTTCGCTGAAAGATTATTTTGCTGACAAAAACGTGCAAGCTTACTTAGAAGCTTTGCCCACAGAGGCAGAAGTGACTAATGAGTGGATAGCAGTACACCCTCGCCTCGGTAAACCCCCACTGGTAAGCCCACAGATGAGGGAGCCAGAAACCCCCACTCCTACTTCCTATCGGAGTGCTACAGTCACCTTGAGTGCGCCAGAAGCGGGTCTAACAACGGCAGTGCGAAGTACCCCTAGAACCTCCAGCGTCCCGAATGCCCCTAGCTTTTCCCCAGAAACAACCTCGGTGGGTGCAAATGTCCAGCCTAAAACTGCCTCTGAGGGAGTGGGGCGATCGCCAACACCATTAAGAGAGCGCAAGCGGGGAACCTCTGGGCGATCGCGCGGCTTACTCACTGGAGGAGAAGCTGTAGTCGCTGCTGCGGGCGGAGAACCCTTCAACTGGCAGCAAGTACAAGCACGGTTGAAATCGATTAAAATCCATAAAAATAGGACAATTGCGATCGTTGTCGCGATTCTAGCTTTCCTCCTGTTAGGCTTTTTAACAGTGCAAGCCTTCAATTTGTTAGCAAATGCCCTGCAAAGCCTCTCTGGGCCAACCCTGAAAGGAGAGCAAGCCCTTGTAGGATTAGAACAGCCGCCGATCGAAATTCCCGTACCAGAACCACCATCGCCCACAGCGACTGGCCCCCTGAATGAAGAATCTGGCAAGCAAGTGATTGAATCTTGGTTCTCTGCTAAAAAAGCAGCCTTGGGTAAAGACTACCAGATCGATCGGTTAAAAGAAATTCTCGTAGAACCAGCTTTGACCAGATGGATGCCAATGGCAGAAGCTCAACAGCGAAATAATGTTTATCAGACTTACGATCATACTTTACAAGTAAGTTCAGTTCGCACTAGCGAAACTAATCCCGATCAGGCTCAAGTTGAAGCAGAGGTGACAGAAAAAGCACAGGTTTTTGAGCGCGATCAGCCTACAACTTCTCGCGATGATAGCTTGCGCGTGCGCTACGATTTAGTCCGAACTGACGGTCAATGGCGGATCAGAGATTGGGAGGTTTTACGATAGTTTTGTTAACTGTTAACTGTTAACTGTTAACTGTTAACTGTTAGAGGAGGTTTAATTGCGGATTATTGTTGAAGGGTGGCGTTTTCTTTGTCACTCTTACAGCGTAGTAAATCAGTTTCAAATGATGGAAATGCTTAAGCGTCCAGACTTAGAGCTATTCCATCGCGATATGCCTTATATTGATGAAAATTGGAAAACAGAAGTTAGCGATCGCGATCGCACTACCCAAGCATTACGTAACATCCCCCATCCCGCGCCAAATCAGCCAGCAGATGTCACTCTGCGGATGTATTGTCCTTGGAACTTCACCAACTCCAATAGTAGTCAAACTTGGGTATTTGCAGCCACCGAATGGGGAACAGTTACTAACAACGTATTAGACGGAATTGGCGTATCTTCCCTAACAGAAACTCCCGTCAATTCAGAGGCAAAAATTATTACCTGTTCCCAGTGGTCAAAAGCAGGATTAATTCACAGCGGCGTTCAATCCAACCGCATCACCGTTGTTCCCCTTGGTGTTGATACTGATATCTACCATCCACTTACAAACGAACAAAGAACAGCCTTACGCCAAGCCTTCGGATGGCAAGACTCATTTATATTCTTAAATATCGGCGGCTGTACTGATAGAAAAGGTATCCGCCCCTTATTAAAAGCCTTCGCTGCGGTAATTGAGCGCTATCCTCACGCTAAACTGGTATTAAAAGGTTCAGAATTGCTGTATCCTTCTAAAGATGATATAGCTCAAGCTAGCCGAGCCGTCCTCAGCGATGCCGAAAGAGAAAAAGTAGCAGCCAGAGTCATTTATACTGGCACTCAGCTATCATTTTCTCAAGTAGCTCAGTTGTACCAAGCGGCTGACGCTTACGTTTCTCCCTATTTGGCAGAAGGTTTCAATTTGCCTGTGCTGGAAGCCGCCGCCTGCGGTTTGCCCGTTATTTGCACTCAAGGTGGCCCCACTGATGATTTCACTCATCCAGACTTCGCGCTGCAAATAGAGAGCAAATTTACCCATCGGACAATTGACGGCGAAAACTTCTCGATCTTAGCTCCCAATTTAGAACATTTGACAGCTTTGATGCAAGCAACCGCCGAGAAACCAGAAATTGCAGCGCGAGCTCGTCAATTCGGCCCCAGTTTTGTTGCTGATAGGTTCACCTGGAAACACGCAATAGACCATTTGCTCCATGTCTTCCTAACATCTGAAACTAGAGCTAAAATTAATAGACCAGCTTTTGAGCCGATAATTCTTTGAGTCTCTGACGTTATTTATAGAAGACTTACGCAAAAGTATCCGTAACGCCGCCATCCTGGCGGTCAAAGAACCGCCAGGATGGCGGCGTTACGTAAAG
>NZ_JARFTR010000268.1 GCF_029167235.1 Kamptonema sp. UHCC 0994
CCGCCCAGAGGGCGGCGTTACAAACAAAAATATCCTCACATAACTTATGCCTAAAAACGGATTATTTATAGGACTAATAACCTTAGATTTTGCCTATTTAGTCACAGATTACCCTAGTCAAAATCAGAAGATTGTTGCTGCTGACTCCATCACTGCTGCTGGTGGCCCAGCGACTAATGCGGCAGTAACGTTCAGTTACTTAGGCAATAAATCAATGTTGTTAGGAGTCTTGGGTTGTCATCCCATAACTCAGTTAATTAAAGCTGATTTAGAAGAGTGTAAAGTTAGTCTAACAGATTTAGAGCCGATGCACATAGATTCTCCTCCAGTTTCTTCTATTATTATTACTCAAAGTAGTGCGAATCGCGCAGTAATTTCTATCAACGCTACTAAGTCTCAATCTAGCCAAAGGATCGACCCAGATATGCTAAAAGGAGTTGATATCATCCTCATTGATGGCCACCAGATGGCAGCCAGCAAAGAAATTGCTCAAATTGCTAAATCTAACAATATTCCCATTGTAGTTGACGCTGGCAGTTGGAAAGCAGGGTTTGAACAAATATTACCTTTAGTTGATTATACTATTTGTTCAGCTAATTTTTATCCTCCTAACTGCCACAATAGCAAAGAAGTATTTGCTTATTTGTCAGAAATAGGCATTCCTCACATCGCCATCACTTGCGGAGAAAAACCAATTCAATACCTGAGCGGCAGTATAAGTGGCATAATAGAAGTACCTCAAATCAATCCTGTCGATACCTTGGGTGCAGGAGACATTTTTCACGGTGCTTTCTGCCACTATATTTTACAAACAAATTTTACCGAGGCATTGGCGGCGGCGACTAAGGTAGCATCTCATTCCTGCCAATTTTTCGGTACTCGACGCTGGATGGAAAACAGACATTTTACAAAATTTAGGCTATAAATAATCAACAGAGCATCTAGTAAGTAAAATTGGTAGTATACAAAACAATTTAGGTGACGACAGATGCTATTAAAAGCTCTGACCCATTGGATTTCCAAGAGTTCTCAAAAAATACCTCTGCGCCTCGCTTTGGTAGCACCATTTGTTTTGCAAATCTTTGGTACTGTTGGATTGACAGGATATTTATCATTACGCAACGGACAAATAGCTGTTAACAATGTTGCTCAGCAATTGCAGATAGAAATAGGCATTCGCATTGAACAAATGCTTACTCATTACCTACAATTGCCCCTTATTATCAATCGAATTAATGTTAATGCTATGAAGCTAAATCAGTTAAATTTAAAAGATGCTTCTAGCATGACTCGCCATTTTTGGAACCAAAGATTGTTATTTGATTCAGCGAAGATATCTGCAATTTATTTTGGTAGTAACGAAGGAGAATTTTTTGGTCTAGGATGGCAAGATAATCAAAGTTGGCAAATTGGTAGGTCTGGAAAACAAACTAAGAGCAGATTCCACAGCTACGCTATTGATAATGAAGGTAATCCTACAAGTTTATTAGAAGTTGGTAATGTTTACGATCCTAGACTGCGACCTTGGTATAAAAAAGCAGTCGCAGTTGGCAAATCAGTCTGGAGTGAAATTTATATTGATTTTAAAGAACCTCGGCTAAAAATTACTCTAGCACAACCAATTTATAACAATGTAGGCAAAGTGCGTGGAGTAGTCGGTGTTGATTTTATTCTATCTGATATTCAAGACTTTCTCAAAAGCATAAAAATTGGCAAAACTGGACATACTTTTATTATAGAGCGTTCGGGATTACTTGTAGCTTCTTCTACAGATCAACAGCTATTTACTAGAGATGAAAATGGCAAAATTAAAGAGCGTATTCAGGCAAAAAATAGCTCGACACTTGCGATTAAAGCTACTGTGGAATACTTAAATAGTCAAGGGGAGAAATTGACTAAAATTAATAGCATTCAACATTTCATTTTTGATATAGATGGGACTAAACAATTTCTCCAAGTAACTCCCCTAAAAGATGCAAGGGGAATTGATTGGTTGATTCTAGTTGTAGTTCCAGAATCTGATTTTATGCAGCAAATTAATACTAACACCCGTACCACAATCTGGCTGTGTTTCGGGGCATTAATTCTAGCTACAACTGTGGGCATTTTAGTCGCTAACTGGATAACAGATCCCATTTTGCGGTTAAGTGAAGCAACTCAAGCTTTAGCCAATGGAGAATTAGATAGAAAAGTTCAAGAAAAAGGTACAAGAGAACTAAAAATTCTTGCCGGTAGTTTTAACCAAATGGCACATCAATTGAAAAAAACTTTTGCTACTTTAGAAAATACAAATGAAATATTAGAAGCTAGAGTAAAAAAGCGAACAGCAGCCCTAACTAAAAGCGAAGCTCAAAATCGAGCTATCCTCGCTGCTATACCAGATTTAATGATTAGACTCAGCACAGATGGTATCTATTTAGACTGTCTACCATCTAAAGATTTAGAAGCAATATTGCTGGCGAACACCGATCGAATTGGCAAGCATATTTCTGAAGTATTGCCACCTGATATAGCGGAGCGCCAAATGCAATATATAGAGAGAACAATTGCAACTGGTGAAACCCAAATTTATGAGCATCAATTTTGGAATAACGGTCAATTGTATGAACAAGAAATTAGAATTGTTGTCAGCGGCACAAATGAAGTTTTGCTAATTGTTCGCGACATTACTGACCGCAAACGTTTAGAAAGAGAACTGTCACAAACAAGTAGATTTCTCAATAGCATCGTAGAAAATATTCCTTTGGCTTTGTTTGCTAAAGATGTAAATAATGACTTCCGTTATGTACTTTGGAATCGCGCTGCGGAGGAAGTTTACTCAATTCCTCGCCAACAAGTAATCGGACACACTATTTACAATTTTATGGAAAAAGAAATTGCAGAGCGCGTACAGACAGAACACCAAACAATCATTGAAGCAGGTAAGTTAATTGTAGTTGAGGAGATATTTAATAGTAAATTTAAGGGCAATATTTGGCAACGGATTATGAAACTACCTTTGATTAATAAACAAGGAGAAGTGACGCACTTAATGTATATTGCTGAAGATATCACCGAGCGCAAACAGGCAGAGGAGGCGCTGCGAATAGCGCAAGAACAATCAGAACGTTTATTGTTAAATATTTTGCCTAAGACAATAGCTGATAAACTTAAACAAAACCAAAGTGCCATCGCCGAACAATTTGATGAAGCTACAATTCTATTTGCCGATATTGTTGGTTTTACTCCTCTTTCTGCCAGAACACCGCCTATAGAATTAGTTAATTTACTCAATCGCATTTTTTCCACCTTTGACGAATTAGCTGAACTGCACGGTTTGGAGAAAATTAAAACTATTGGTGATGCCTATATGGTAGCGGGAGGCTTGCCAGTTCCTATGGAATCTCACGCCGAAGCTGTCGCTCAAATGGCTCTGGATATGCAAACTGCAATTGCTCGTTTCCAACTGGAAAAAGGTGAGCCTTTCCAAATTCGGATTGGCATTAATACTGGTGCTGTTGTCGCTGGTGTAATTGGGATCAAAAAATTTATTTACGATCTCTGGGGAAATACGGTGAATATTGCTAGCCGCATGGAATCTCAGGGAATTCCAGGCCGCATTCAAGTTACAAATGCTACTTATAAGTGTTTAAAAGATAAGTATTTATTTGAAGAGCGAGGTACTATCGCTATTAAAGGGAAAGGGGAAATGATCACCTATTGGCTGACAGGTAAAAAAGTTGATTAATTAATTGGCAAAAATATCCGGTTTTAATAGTGTCATGCTTGAAATATTTTCTAGACCTTCACTGAAAAATAGATAATATTTATGTCCGACTCCAAACCCGTGAATATTACTCTCCCTCCTTTACGGATTACCCTAACAGATGAGCAGCAAATTACCCTGGAATGGCTGACGCAAAATCTGGGAAATTTGGCATCGGAAACTAAAAAAGAAATTCCTGATAATTTGAGGCGATGGATGGCAATTAATAAGTTGCTGAATCAACCCGAAGATGGGATAATTCAGATGCTAGTCAAAATGGGGGTCGATGCGAATTTGGCAACGGAAGAAGTCAGAGGAATTGCTTCTCATCCTTACTTCCAAATCTGTAACAATTTTGTGCAGTTATTGCAGAAAATGGAATCTCAGTTACAGATTCAGACTCAACTAGCTGCACTATCTTCTAAGTTTGGCACAATTGAACGTAAAAGTAATCTTTCTAGAGCTGAGTTTTTAGAGAATTACTACGCTAAAAATACTCCTGTTATTTTGACAAATGCTATGAGCAATTGGCCGGCTTTACATTTGTGGAATCCTAATTATCTTAAACAAAAATATGGTCATGCAACAGTTGAAATTCAGAGTAACCGTGAGTCTGACCCGGAATATGAAATCAACTTAGAAAAACATAAGCAAACTGTTTTGTTTAGTAAATATGTTGATATGGTTGCCAGTAGCGGTGAAAGCAATAATTATTACATGGTTGCTAATAATCAAAATCTAGAACGGGAAGAATTTAAAAGTTTGTTTGATGATATCGACATCTTCTCTGAATATTTGAACCCCGCAGATACAAGCGGGAGAGCATTTTTTTGGTTCGGCCCTGCGGGTACAATTACGCCGCTGCACCATGACCCAGTTAATTTAATTTTAGCTCAGGTTTTGGGACGCAAGCGGGTGAGGATGATTTCACCGGAGCGAACACCTTTGATGTACAATTATGTAGGAGTATTTAGTAAGGTCGATGGTGAAAATCCTGACTTTGAAAAATATCCGCTCTATAGAAATGTTAAAATTTTAGAGTTCATTTTGGAACCGGGAGAAGCGCTTTTTATTCCTGTCGGCTGGTGGCATCATGTTAAGTCGCTAGATGTTAGTATTTCAGTTTCGTTTACTAACTTTATATTTCCTAATTATTATGAATGGAAATATCCTCATGTTCAGTGGTAATAGTTAGTTGGTGGTTGTTGGTGGTTAGTAGGTTGGTAGAGTGCAGTAACGCCGCCATCTTGGCGGTAAAGTCACCGCCAAGATGGCGGCGTTAC
>NZ_JARFTR010000064.1 GCF_029167235.1 Kamptonema sp. UHCC 0994
GATGACAAACCGTTCTAACTCGTACCTATAACAAAGGTGGAATTATCAAGGAGCCGTGTGTGGTGAAAGTCACAAGCACGGTTCTGAAGGAGAGGTAGGAGTGGTAACGCTCCTATCGACTCTAACCAGCCACTCATAATTCCTTGAGTTTGCATCGCAGACATCCCCGTAAACCAAGTTATCGTTGCTCACCACTTTTTTGATAGCAGCCCATTCATTAATGTACTGTGTTTCGTCAGAGCGGATTTTGCGATGGTTCAGTTCTGGGTGCAGTTGGTAGAAAATAAAGTCCGTCAAACCATCGATCGCTTTTTCGGGTGCTCTGTTAGCTGCAATCTGCACCGAATCGGCAGGCATTCTAGCAGCGTGACGGGTGACGGGTTGCGCGATCGCCGAACTGGTAAAAAGAGAGACGGTGATTAATCCAAATATCAAATAGTTCATAGCATACCTTTCCTTACTCAAAAAACCTATGTATAAGCCACCACTTTCACAAGCTCAACTCAATCGCACACCCATCACCTCGGAGCGCACTGTGCTAAGTAAAATATATGCGATCGCCAAAAAAGCAGGGCATCACAATTTGGCCAAACTAATGACCTGTGCGGTTATCTTACTGCCTGCAAACCTCGCTTTTTCTGCACCTACTTACTTGGGTAGCTCCGCAAGTGCTGAGACTGACAGCGCTAAATTTACTCAAAAGGTTAACATCATCCTGGCTCAAGAGAGCACCCAAGTGCCCCTGAGCATTCGGTATGGTGGCACAGAAGCTAGGGGAGGCTTTGTCCTCATGCAGCTTACAGTACCTAATCGAGATACAACTCAACCAGCTTACGGTGGCAAGCTTCGTCTCTACGATATTCATCTGGCCAAAATGTTTGAAACTTCCCAATTTTTGTGCCAGCAATCTAGAGGCGTTTCGGGTTATGAATGGGTTTATTCAGCAGGTAATGGAAGTATTCGCATGGGAAACTTTAGAATTTCCTGTAGTTTAGCTAGTGAAACAGCTTCAACCTACGGCTTAGGTAAGCCAGAACGCACAAGCATTGCCAGAGATACCGAGGGTGGCCCTCCTGAATCAGATGTCTATTCTATTCCGATTTTAGACATCACCGGTTCTAAGGTTCAGCAGTGGATTAATTTTGTGCAAAATTTTAAACCGTGCAACATAAACACTCGATTTTGTTAGATGAGCTGGTGTGAGCGATCGCCACAGCTATCCAGAGGCGGTAACTATATTGGCGATCGCCCCCACACCAAAAACGCGGAGTTCCGCGCTTTTCACTTGCCAAACAGTTGACCCCACCACATCAGCGATCGCACTTTATTTAATTACAGTCAGAAAAACAGAAAAAAACCCCTGCATGGGAGTGCAGGGGAGAGCAAAATACGGTTTGCTAGTAGAAGTTCAATCTTGATGGAAAGACTGCTGGACTAAATCCAGAACCGCCGACTGAATCGGACGGTGCTTTTGAGCAGGGCAGCGGCGATCGTAATTCGTCCGGAGCACCTGCGAACTGTGACCCATCGCATAAGCCAGAGAAGCAATTTGCGAGTCAGAGGCTCCCTGATCCAAAAAATGAGTCGCAAAGATATCGCGCAGCAAATGAGGAGTCAACCGCTGACCAGTCAAGCCATGAGCAGCCGTGCTGATGTAGCTAGCCATACTATCCTCACAAAAAGGCGTGCCGTTGTGCCGCACGAAAACCAGTTCACCAACTGGGTCGAACTGCAAGCGACCCGGCCACAAACGGCCAACCTCCTGCGAACCTGGTTTGAAAGCAGCCCCGCAAGAGCGCCAACTCCCCTCCGGCGTTTTATAGTAGCCATACAGCCAGGTTTCCAGGTAGTCGTAAAACCATCTACCGTCAGGGAACTGCACGTTAGGAATTTCCAATGTCTGGTGTCCGTAAGTCTTCCCCGTCTTGTAAGATTCCGGTGTCATATCCTTGATCCAGCGGCCCTCCGGTGTCCGGTACAGATAACCACAATTCCGGTCGCGGTTACGACCCGTAGGCAGCGGTTGGTACAAACCGTCAGCAGGCACCTCCACAGGCCGCTTCACCGGACACTCAAGAGCCATTTTTAACTCCCTCAACTCCTGCTGCCGCCGGGGAGGAGTGTAGGTCAAACACCCCCACAGCACATAGCGCTGGAAGCTGTAAGCACTCGCCTTCAGAGACCTCGCAGTGCCGCACGCCAGCTTCGGTTGGCACTCCAAGCGCAGCGGTTCGACAATTAACTTCCAAACTTCCGTCAACTCCAGCCACTTCTTATCTAGATCCGCCACCGGAGCGTGGTTTTTTAACTCCTTCGTTCCCAGTGATAGCCGTCGGCGCAGCACCTCCACAGCCGGCACTTCCCTGTAATCGCTAGAGCTGATTTCCGTGTGGTATTGAAACTTTGCCACCGCCAGCAGCGCACACAAGTAATTCTTGCGGGTGTGGGGGCTTGTAGCACCCCGCTCCTCTATCAAAAAGTTGGAGAATTCGCAAACCCAGCGATCCACATAATCCCCAACCTTAGCAACCATTGCTGCCGCAGCTTCCTTAGCAGCCACATACTTGAGTTCAACTGGCGGAACTAAGGTACTCAAAGACAGTTCCTCCAGCGGCACTCCCCGGTAGTGGTGGAACCAGCCCAGCAGGTGAAAGAGCAGACCAATTTGGTTACGGCAGGCTTTGGTTTTCACCGGGTCTTCTAACCGGCCTGGCCAGTGGGCTGACGTGCGGAACTTGTAGAAAAGTTCAGTTTCAGCTTTTAACTTCTCTGACACTTGTTCTGCTCGCAAGCCGTAAGGCGACAAGGCAGAGCGGCTCGTCAGTAGCGTTTTCGCCATAATTCCATAGCCGCGACGGCGGCGACCTCCGCAGCAATCAACAGGTTTCTCAGGTAAGGTATTTCCCGGCCACCAGCCTTGCTGGCTGCACCAAGATAAAAATTCCTTGAGCCGGGAGCGGTAAACCTGCTTGCTGCTAACAGAAGGTTGCAGTCGTTCAAAGGCTTGTTCTTGAGCTGCCAACGCGGTTGTGAACTGCTCAACATTTATACCTTGTTTAAGGGTCGTTGCCGCCTCTATTTCAGCTCGCGTGGGCTTGCGGCTTTTGGGAGGTTCTAAGCCCCATCCAGGCAAGGTGTAACGGTTGATAGCAGTTTCAGTTTGAGCGAGAATTTCTTGGGCTTTCTTATGCGGGTGCTGGCTCTGAATGTGGGCAGCATAAAGCTGCTGCATATCTGCTAAAGAGGGATTCTTTTGCATGATTATAAATCCTCGTAAAATGAAGGTGTTCTGGTTTAGGTCTTGTGGAAGTGCTGCGAAGTGTTGAGAAGCGGCTTTCAGAAAGTTTGCTCTTATTTATATTATAGCAAAAACCGCAGTAAACATTGAGTTCATGGCGGTTTTCGCTAAAGGCGGTGGTCTGCTGTAATCCAAGCCTACAAAGGCTTTTTTTTCTAAAATCACACTGTTTTTATAAATAAGCTTGAGGCTATTTATAATCTCAAAAAAGTGGAGGTAATCCATAAGAGCTAATGCTTTGTTATAGTTAGCAAGGTAGCAATTCGATACCTGGCACCAGCCGGGATGCTGACTAAAATTAGCAAAGTTTAGCTCTTGTTTAGGAGCTAACTTTTGTAAGGTAGCGACTTTGACCTTGGGCATTTGATAGTCAAAAGAATGTAGTGGGTTTCTGGCAATAAAAAGATTCATGGTGCAATCACTGAGCTTAAAAAATGCCTGGGTTGTAAAAAAGTTTTGGTTTTTGACTAATGCTTAGTTTGAGTTGGTGGTTGCTCTGGTAATTGGTTTAGTGATCTAGCAAATCGCTCAATAAGTTCTGAGCGAGAAATGCCAGATTTTTTGGCATGAAAATCCAGATTTTTGATGGCCGTTGGTGTAACACTAACGGTGCAGACTTTTTTGAGTTCGTCGTACATCTCTGGCTGATTTCTCATACTTTTATGTTTGGGTTTAGCCATGTCAAAACCTCCTTTCTGATTGGGTGAACAAAATTCAATTGAATTCGACGTGAAACTGAGCAAAAAAAAAGGAGTTCGGGGGAACTCCTGATTAAGGTTAGTTATTTATTTAGTTATTGGCTGTCAAGTGTTGAAGAAATCAAACGCTTGCCAGACAAGGTGAGTGTCGAAATTCTAGAGAAAGTTATGAGTGCTAAGTTTCAATAGTAGTGTTTGCTTATTTTAATGCAGCGTTAGCTGGAATTTATAAGCTTTTACTTACTTTGAATTATTATAGCACTGGCAATCAAATTTAACCATAAGTTAAAAAATTGTAAGTGATTTAAGCTTTAAGTATTTGCTAGATTGCCTTTAGCTCTTAATAAGAGCATGGTAGTGCTTGAAAACTTAACTTTTATTTACAGTCTGCTTTCCACCCTATCTACTTTACCTCAAGTCTCTTCTGATTTGCGATCGCGCCTGATTCAAGCCCTCAGAGTGAATCCAGCCGACTTCGCCGCCATAAATCATTCTGCCATTGGGTGTACGTAAAAAAATGTGGTCAACATTGCTCTCAGCAAGTCCTCTAACCCTACTTTTGTCAGAGCATCTGCTATCAATCCCGTCAAACCTAGTACGGCAATGCTTCCTAGCTGTAGGAGACCGCAATCATAATCACTCAAGACCGCAATCAGGATTTTATCGAGACCACATTAAATGAAACTGAACCAAAACTTCAGACCAAATTAAACACCACCCAGACCACATTAAATGCGACCAGACCACAATCATGTAAACGAGACCAGATTAAATACAACCACCCTCCCAGACCTCAAACAATCAAACTCAGCCAAACTCAAACCTTGCTCTGGCAGGCAATAAAGCCATTAGCAAAGCCTTGCTTGACTCACAACCAAGCTGCATTACGCTCAAAGTGGCAGTCCCGCAGCTACCATTTGTGCGTGTAATTCACGCACACGCACAGGGTCTAATTGTCCCCGAAACCATA
>NZ_JARFTR010000185.1 GCF_029167235.1 Kamptonema sp. UHCC 0994
GTAAAGGAACCGCCAGGATGGCGGCGTTACGAAAACTCGGTATAACTCTCTTACAATTGCTCTCTCACCCAATTTCTAAATGCTTTCATTGTAGCATTCCTACCTGCGGTTTTACTTTGCTCAATATAGTTGTGAATGATCTGACTCAGCGGCGGTAATTGAGGAAAGTTTTAACTAATATTAGACTCAACATACTTTCTATCTTGCAGGACATTGATTTGTAGTTTTTGCCCATTATATTTCCAAAGTTCAGGCACTCCTAATGATTCGTAATTATTAAACTGAGTGCGAGATGTAATATCTATTTCAATCGCCAAATCAGGCGGCGGATCTATTGTTAAATCGATCCGCTTCTTTCCTCTGATTGCCATTTCATTTTGAATATAAAAACAGTCATCAGCTTCTATCGCTTGAGCCATATTTTCATTTTTGAAGGTAGTAGAAGCAAGACTCCTAAATTCAATATCCAATTCTTCTAGTAGCGCTTTTACCAAATCGCCAATCATTACTTTGTAATCTTCATGTTCGGGGAATGGTGTCATTATTTCTAACATCCCTTTACTATATGAAATTCTGGGAACTGGGCGCGAGTCCAATTCGTCCAAAATAGTTTCATACATCTCCCAACTGACATTTTTAATCAATAATTGACTGCCTGGAGGGACAATTAATTGTTTTAGTTCTATTTGCATATTCAGATTCCTTATAATTAATCGGATATAAAATTTAAGACCGCCGAATATTAAAACAACACCAATCTTGCCGCCGCCACAGAGTCGCTACCACCCAACCATGCTGTTCTAAAGTATCAGCAATAGGTTTAGCTTGATCTAGCAAAATTCCACTAAGGACTCCCCAAGTAGTGGGTTTTGAAATTGCCTCAAACTGTGGAATCAAATCAATAATAACTTCTGCTAAAATATTGCACATCAAACCGTCAACAGGGTCTTCAATCATTTCTATTAAATCCCTGATGCTACCTTCTTCTACAGTTAACTGCTGAGAGAGAATCCGGTTAAGTTTACGATTACTAATAGCAGCGTCTACCGCTAAAGGATCGGTATCCACAGCATAGGCTTTTTTAGCTCCTAATAAAATTGCTCCAATTGATAAAATTCCCGATCCGCAACCAATATCAGCTATTATTGGAGCGTTTTCAGTTGAGCCAAAACCGAGCCGCATTTCTAAGGACTCTAAACATAACTGAGTGGTTGCATGAGTGCCTGTACCAAAAGCCATGCCAGGATCTAAACGTAACAAAAGCCTGTCTGAGTTTGTTGGTACTGGTAGCCAAGCGGGGTAAACTAAAAAGCGATCGCCAATTTCTTGAGGTTGCCAGTGCACTTTCCAACTGCTGGCCCAATCCTCTTCATCAATTAAATTCCACTGGGTAGCAGGTAGCGAGAAACCGGAACAAAGAGCATCTTGGCGCAGACGTAAAGAAAGAGCAGCTAAATCTAGTAAACCTGCCTGTTCTTCGGGCAAGTAAGCTGATATTAAACAGTAATTATTTTTCATCTCGCTGGCAGTTCCCCGACAGCCAAAATTTTCCAAACGCCAGAAGATTAAATCCTCCAACCCTGGATCGCAAATAACTCGAATTTCCCACCAGCTATGCGCCATAAATTAATTAAGAATTAAGAATTAAAAATTAAAAATTAAAAATTGGGATGCTTCATTTTTAATTTTTAATTTTTAACTTTTCTTTGCTAAAGAGTTACCGTGTAAGCATCTCGAATACCTGCAAGTTTGATAATCTCAGCCAATATTCCTTCTGGCAGAGGGTCATCAAGGCTCAGTACCATTACTGCATCTCCGCGCACGATTCTGCGACCTACTTGCATACTGGCAATATTGACATTAAAACTGCCCAACAGGGAACCTAGTTTGCCAATAATTCCTGGCATATCGCGGTGCAGGGTAAACAGCATATGGCGGCTAGGGGAAACGTTAACGGGGAATTCATCAACGCTGGTGATCCGAATTTCATTTTCACCGAGTACGGCCCCGGTGACGGTGTGCTCGCCGAGAGTTCCTTTAGCTTCTAATAGCAGCGATCCAGCGTAGTCTCGGACGGAGGCATCTCGTGTCTCGATCACGCGAATGCCGCGCTCTTTGGCTTCAATGCTGGCATTGACGTAGTTTACTCGTTCCCGTAGGGCTTGAGACAGGAGACCTTTGAGGGCGGCGACGACTACTGGCTGACTTTGATTGCTAGCGAGTTCGCCTTGGAGGCGCACGTTGAGGTAATCGACTCGTCCTCCCGCCAGTTGACTTACCAAGTTGCCGAGGGTTTCGGCTAATTGCAAGTAAGGTCTGAGTTTTTCGATCGCATCTGGGTAGATGCCAGGAATGTTTACCGCAGACCGGGCTGGCAGGCCCAGGAGCACGTCTCGAATTTGTTCTGCGACATCGATCGCGACATTCACCTGAGCTTCGGCTGTCGAGGCTCCTAGGTGGGGTGTGAGGATGGCTTTTTGACCGAGCGATCGCAGTGGGGAATCGGCTTGCAGGGGTTCGTGTTCGTAAACGTCTAAAGCTGCACCCGCAATTTGACCCTCTTCTAAGGCTGCTGCTAGGGCTGTTTCGTCGATGATACCGCCTCTGGCACAGTTGATAATCCGGGCGGTGGGCTTCATCTTCTCCAAGACTTCAGCGTTAATCAGGTGATAGGTTTCTGGAGTTTTGGGGATGTGCAGGGTGATGTAGTCGGATTCACGCATCAGCAAATCTAACTCTACCAGGCGACAGCCAATCTGTTCGGCGCGTTCGGTGGAGATGAAGGGGTCATAAGCGAGTAATTTCATCCCCATTGCTTTGGCGGCGGCGGCGACGTGGGAACCGATTTTGCCTAAACCGACGATACCGAGAGTTTTTTTGTAAACTTCAACGCCCATAAAGCGGTTGCGTTCCCATTTACCGTTTTTCACAGAACGATCGGCATCGGGGATGTAACGGGAGATGGCTAGCATCATGGCGATCGCGTGTTCGGCGGCTGCGATCGTGTTACCTTCTGGGGAATTGACGACTACGATACCTTTGCGAGTAGCGGCGGGTACGTCTACATTATCAACCCCCACGCCAGCCCGGCCGATGATTTTAAGCTGATTGGCTGCTTCAATTATTTCTTTAGTAACTTGGGTGCCGGAACGGATCATCAGAGCGTCATACTCTGGGATAATTCGCACCAGTTCCTCTAGTGGTAAACCAGTTTTTACATCAACTTGAGCAACTTGGGACAGAATATCAAGTCCAGCAGCATCAATGGGATCGGAGACAAGAACCTTTGGCATAGCAGGTGGGGCAAAGTAAACAAAGCTTTCCGCAGTATGCAATTGTATCTGTATCGGGGGTCTATGTACTGCCTTTTGCCGGAAAGATTTTAACTTTCCCTTGAAAAATACATTGAAAATCCCTCAATCCTTTACCTAGTAAGTCTTTTATCGCTATAATCCGTAATGGGACTTACGCAAAAGTATCTGTAACGCCGCCCTCTGGATGGTAAAGATACCGCCCAGAGGGCGGCGTTACGTGGTGCTTTTGCGTAATTATTGTTCTCCTTCGGGCAATGGTGGCGGTGCTGCTGAATGTGATAGTGTCATCATTTATGGGATCTGGTGCGATCGCGCATCATAGCAGTTTGCAATTGGGTGAGGCATAACCTTTTAATTACCAATTACCAATTACCAATTACCAATTACCAATTACCAATTACCAATTACCAATTACCAATTACCAATTTGAGTTATGAATTATCTAGTTGCCGTACTTCCAGACCGCATTCAAGCCGAAGCTGCTTATTCTGCCCTTGAGAAAGAAGGCTTGCCCATGAAGCAAATTAGCATCTTAGGCAGAGGATATAAAAGCGCTGATGAATATGGCTTAATTGACCCCAAGGAACAAGCAATCAAGCAAGCTAAGTTTATGGCAATTTGGCTTGTCCCCTTTGGATTTTTCGCAGGCTTTAGTTTTAGCTTGATTACTAATTTAAAGACTTTTGCCTTTGCTGGGGAAGTTGGCGATCACGTCATTGGTGGTATTTTAGGTGCTATTTCTGGGGTTCTGGGAAGTCTTTTTGTTGGCGGCGGTGTTGGTTTAGTATCTGGGGATGCTTTACCGTACCGCAATCGCTTAAATGCCGGCAAATATTTGGTAGTTGTTAACGGCAATGAAACTCTCACCCGCCAAGCGACAACTATCCTCCGCCGATTCGATCCTGAAAATATTCAAGGTTACGGTGATTCTAATATTTTTAGTTGAGCAGATACTCAAAAAATAGTATGAGGGGAGTGTGTTAAAGCTTAAAACTGAACGCCTGGAACTAATTCCTTATTCGCTGGAAGTTGCAGCAGCAGCAATCGCGGATAAATATCAGATCGAAAAGCTCTTAAATGTCAAGATTCCTAGCGATTGGCCTTGGTCAGAGGTAGAGGAAGTCTTACCCTTTTTTGCTCAGTTAGCTGCCGATCCGTTACAGTTAGGCTGGGGGGCTTGGTTGATGATTCATAGTAGAGAAAATACTATTATTGGCGATTTAGGCTTTGGTGGCAAAAATGAGCTGGGAATAGTTGAAATGGGTTACAATGTTCTGCCTGTCTATCAAAACCAAGGTTACGGTTTTGAAGCGGTACAAGCACTGGTTAATTGGGCATTAACTCAACCAAATTTACATAAAATTATCGCTACTTGCCCTCAAGACCATTTAGCATCAAAACGGATTTTAGAAAAAGTGGGAATGCAATTAAAAAGTTGTGAAGAAGGTTTATTAAAATGGGAGATGACGGTATAATATACGGTATAATATACTTTCAGGAATTACCCAAAAATATTTGTAACGCCGCCCTCTGGGCGGTAAAGATACC
>NZ_JARFTR010000108.1 GCF_029167235.1 Kamptonema sp. UHCC 0994
GAGGGAAGGACTTACCGCACGGCGGTTCACCTTCAAATGTAATCAGTTATCACCAACTGCCTGAGCAGCTAGGCTAACCGTCCCGTAAGGGTTTGATCCTTACTTTAGGTTAAACGAATCGCACCTTACCCATCATTACGGTTTTGAAGGCCTCCCAAGGAGAGTCTGAATTTTCCTGTTGGGTACGCTCTGCCAAGAGTTGTTTACCCTCATCGGTAATGGTGTAAATCTTCTTACCGCCTTCCTGTGTGCTGGTTAGATAACCACCATCCTCCAGCATTTGGAGTGTTGGATATACTGAACCGGGACTGAGGCGACGGAAACCACCATTTCGGGTTTCCATTTCTTTGATCAGATCGTAACCATGAGCCGGGTGTTCGGATAACAATTCCAGCAGGATGAACTTGATGTCTCCCCTACGAGTCCGGTGCTCATCTCCCCATCCACGACCAAATCCTTCATCGCCAAAATGCTTGCCATGATGGCCATGATGAGGCCTGCCACGATCCTTGCCATGCTGGAACCAATGACTGATAAACGATAGATCCTCTTCACTGACTCCTGCCGATACAAGTGCCGGAAAGTCAAAACGAAAGCGTCTAAACATATCTAAGTGAATCCAAAATCAACTTTCTCTACTATACGACATATCGCGATATATCGGTATGAGTTTAGATGAAGATTTGTAAAGATATGGTTGAGGGGGGAATTTTAGGGTGATTTGGGGTTAGCTAGAGGTTTGGCGATCGCGCCATTTTCTCAATAAGCAACAGTCATGCGACGGCGAATATATTGGGGTTTCTCAACTTCATCCAGCAGCGCGATCGCATAATCCTCAGCCGAAATTCTGCTTTCACCATGCTCATCAACGAGCAACTCATCAGTTCCCACACGAAACTTACCAGTGCGATCGCCCGACATAAATATCGCCGCCGGACTAATAAAAGTCCAGTCCAAATCCGCCTTTTCATAAATACCAAGGGCCTCCCGATGGGCTAAAGATGCGGGGCGATACTGCACCGGAAAATCGGGAGTATCAACCAACTGCATACCAGGCGCAACAAAAAGACTACCTGCGCCACCCACCACCACCAAACGATTAACTCCCGCAGCAGTCAAACCTGCAATTAGTGAATGTGCTGCTTGTGGAATAATCAGCGCTAAATCAGGGTTATTTGCTGTAGTATTTCCCGGCCCAGCCGCACTGATAACAGCATCGTGGCCCTTAACAATTTTGGCAACACTAATAGGATCTAGCACATTACCAACAACAACAGTCAGGCGTGACGCAAAGCTATCCTGTAAGGAATCTCCCGATAACGAAAAACGTGCTGGATCTCTAACGATCGCCGTCAACTCATGGCCGCGCATCAACGCTTCCTTAGCAATTTGAGTCCCAGCCATCCCATTTGCGCCAAACAGTGCAAGTTTCATCAAATTTCTCCTAATTATTCAGTTATTCAACCGGAAATAAACTCTCGATCGGTTATCTCCATCTATCTATAATAATCTTGCAAATTTCCCTAAAATACGTTGAAACCTGTTGCGATCGCCTGCTAAACTATTCTCTATGATTGAAATCCGCCGCCGTCGCCCCAACCCAGCCGTATCCGTACTCTACCTCAGCTACCAGGTAGCCGTACCCGATGACAAACCCCGCCACATCCTAGAAGAAATAGTCTGGCAAAAAGAAATAGAAGTTGCCCAGATGCGCGATCGCACTCCCTTAGCTGAGCTCCAAAAACAAGCAGCTAAAATATCTTCTCCCCGCGATTTCCTAGCCGCACTTCGCCATAGCAAAACGAAACCCGCTGTCATAGCTGAAGTCAAAAAAGCTTCCCCTAGCAAAGGCGTAATTAGAGAAGATTTTGACCCCGCCGCGATCGCACTTGCCTATCAGCAAGGCGGCGCTAGCTGCATATCCGTCCTCACCGATGTAAAATTCTTTCAAGGTAGTTTCGATAACTTAGCAATTGTTCGCTCAACCGTTGAATTGCCCCTACTTTGCAAAGATTTCCTGATCTACCCTTACCAAATTTACCTCGCCCGCGTCCGAGGAGCCGATGCCGTACTGCTAATCGCCTCTATTCTTTCTGACAAAGACATACAGTATTTTGTCAAAATTGTCAAGGCTCTGGGGATGACAGCACTAATCGAAGTTCACACCCTCGAAGAACTAGATCGCGTATTAACTATAGAAGGCGTAAACCTCATAGGCATCAACAACCGCAACCTCGAAGATTTTACCGTCAATCTGGAAACTACCAGCCAACTTCTAGCCGCACGGGGTAGCGAAATCCGCGATCGCGATATCTTAGTTGTAAGCGAGTCAGGATTGCACGTACCCGCAGACTTAGCCCTCGTTGCTAGCGCCGGTGCCCAAGCCGTCCTCATCGGCGAATCTCTCGTGAAACAGCCTGATATTGCCGAAGCTTTAACAAAACTTACCAGCACAGCCACCTGATAGTATTGACAACGAGCTAAAATTCTGGTAATAGGTGGTAATATGCAATCCTATTCTTGCGATTGTCATGGCAATTAATAGCAGAAAAAAGAGCGATCGCAATCTTTCATTATGACTACTAAGTAGATAGACCGAATTAAAGGTAAGGTGGGCGCTCGCCGACAACCATTTATAGCAATAAGTTACAATTTTTTGGCGGCGAGCGCCCACCCAACAAGCTATAGCGTTTACTTTACCAATTACCAATTACCAATTACCAATTACCAATTACCAATTACCAATTACCAATTACCAATTACCAATTACCAATTACCAATTACCAATTACCAATTACCAATTACCAATTATGAATTGAGGTAGATAAGCTTTCATGGAGCAAATTCCCCTTCCTTCCCATATACATTATGAACTATTACTGCAACTCCTAGAGCGAAAAACATTGTTCGCTGTCAGTCAAAAATCTCCCCAGCAAGAACAAGTCCAACAACTGATAGTCACCCTCCGCAAAGCTGTCGCTCAGCAAAAACAACTCGAAGAAAGTTGCAAACGCTCTAACTTACCAGTAGAATACCTGTGGTCACTCAATGAAATCAAAGCTGAGTCAGTTGAGGGAGAATTAAAAATTAAAGATTAAAAATTAAAAACTAAGAATTGTTTAATTTTTGATTTATAATTGCTATGACAATCATCAATAATTTGTCATCAAAAATTTCTAATTTGAATGCTTTTTTAACAATAACTTATGCAAAAACTGATTTAGGATTGCTATAGTTACTAACGATTGAATTAGGACAGACAACATCATGGATAACAAGTTAATGCTGATGATTCCTGGCCCCACGCCAGTACCAGAAGCAGCATTACTGGCAATGGCCAAGCACCCGATGGGCCACCGTAGCAGCGAATTTGATGCGATCTTTGCAGAATGTACTGAGAACCTGAAATGGCTACACCAAACTAAGAGCGACGTACTAAGTTTAACCGCTTCTGGCACTGGCGCGATGGAAGCAGGGATAATTAATTTTTTAAGTCCAGGCGATCGCGTCCTTGTCGGTAATAATGGTAAATTCGGCGAACGTTGGGGTGAAGTCGCCCAAGCTTACGGCTTAAATGCTGAAATCATCACTGCTGAATGGGGTCAACCTCTAGATCCAGAAAAATTCCGCGAGAAATTAGAAGCAGATACTAACAAAGAAATTAAAGCCGTTATCATCACCCACTCGGAAACTTCTACAGGCGTTCTCAACGACTTGGAAACCATCAACCGCCACGTAAAAGCGCATGGTCAAGCTTTAATTATGGTCGATGCCGTCACCAGTTTAGGGGCCGCCAACGTCCCGATGGATGAGTGGGAAATTGACGTAATTGCTTCTGGTTCTCAGAAAGCTTATATGATTCCCCCCGGTTTGGGTTTTGTCGCCGTCAGTCCCAAAGCTTGGGAAGCTTATAAAACTGCTAAATTGCCCCGTTTTTATCTAGATTTGGGCAAGTACCGCAAAGATGCTGCTAAAAATACGACTCCTTTCACCCCGCCAGTGAATATGTTTTTTGGCCTGCAAGTAACTCTGCGAATGATGAAGGCGGAGGGATTAGAAAATGTGTTCGCACGTCACCAGCGATTGATGAAGACTACCCATGCAGCGGTAAAAGCTTTAGGCCTGGGTTTGTTGGCTGCTGACGGGGCCGCTAGTCCAGCAATTACGGCAGTAGTACCACCCGCACAGGTAGATGCTCAAAAAGTGCGATCGCTGATGAAAAAGCGTTTTGATATTCTCCTGGCTGACGGTCAAGACCATTTGAAGGGTAAAATTTTCCGTATTGGTCATTTGGGATTTGTGTGCGATCGAGATATTCTTGCCGCTATTTCTGCCTTAGAAACAGTCCTCCGAGAATTAGGTTATGAAGGCTTTATTTCTGGTGCTGGTATCGCCGCTGCTGCCAAAGTTTTGTCGGAATCTTAATTAAATACGCATAAGGACATAGCATCGCTATGTCCTTATGTCCTTAAAAATTAAACAAAATTCTCACGCAATCTCAAAACAAAACCCCTTTCAGCTCAGAGTGAGAGAAAGAGGCTGTGTCAAATAGAATCCCTGGCATCGAGCTATTTTCCCAGGCAGTTACCCACCAAGTATCTTCGCCACCGCAGCGTTTAACATCCGAGTTCGGGATGGAATCGGTGTGGTGCCACCGCGTCATAAACACCAGGAAAAGCTGTAAGGGTGTAAGAGCCCTGAAGACTGCAAAGAAATAAGTCATCAAATCAAATCAAAGTTAGAGGTCAAGCCCTCGGTCTGTTAGTGCGCCTCAGCTTCATCCCTCACAGGACTTCCACTTAACGCCTATCAACGGGTGTTCTGCCCGTGACCTTACTGGATAACTCCATGAG
>NZ_JARFTR010000094.1 GCF_029167235.1 Kamptonema sp. UHCC 0994
GATACCGCCAGGATGGCGGCGTTACAAGATTCCCTATTCCCAATTTATCAGCTATGCGAATTTTTAATCAGTCCCCTCCTTCAGAAACGGAGACGCGAAAGCGGATTTTACAAGCAGCACAGCGTTTGTTTGCCCGCAAAGGCTACGAAGGTACTACAACTGCTTCCTTAGCACAGGCGGCTGGTGTGGCGGAGGGTACGCTATTTCGGCATTTTGCTAATAAAAAGGCGATTTTGATCGAGGTGGCGACTAATGGCTGGGTGGAAATTCTAACTGATTTACTGACAGAATTGAGCGAGATGGCTAGTTATAAAGCTGTGGCTCAAGTGATGCGGCGGCGGATGCTAAATGTCCGGGAGAATGCTGATATAATGCGGGTGTGTTTTATGGAAGCGCAATTTCACCCAGAGTTGCGCGATCGCATTCAAGCAGAAGTGATTGGAAAAATGACGGATGTGGCTGAAGCCTTCTTCCAAACGGCGATGGATAGGGGAGTTTATCGGCAGATGAATCCTAAAATTGTAGCTCAGGTATTTTTGGGAATGTTTGCGATCGCAGGTTTTAGCCAAGATACTCTTTTAGAACCAGATGCTTCTCCCCAAGCGATACAAGAAATGGCAGAAGGATTAGCAGATATTTTCCTCAATGGTGTTTTGACTAAAGATGAAGAGTGAAATTCCCAAGCAAGTTTTATGGCTAAGATTTCAGAATATTCTAGCGGCAAAACTATCTTATCCCTCAATATCTTTTAATAATCAATTATAATATATAGCAAGTCTAAATCATTCATACAGATTTCTAGGGTAGTGCCCCGTCTCTACCCCAATCGATCGGGCAACCACTTAATTGTACAACTCAATCCTTCTACCTAAAAGTCATCACTATCAGTTGAGGTTAAAATGCTAGTTCAAACACAGCAGCAAACTTACACTCCAGAGGAATATCGGCAGTTAGAAGAAACAGCCGAGTTCCGAAGTGAATATCACGAGGGAGAAATTCTACCTATGTCAGGTGGCACTATAAATCACAACCGGATCGTAGGCAACACCTATGCCTACTTAAAATCAGCATTGCGGGGGAAGAATGCAGCACCATTTATGAATGATTTACGGTTATGGATTCCTCGGCATCGGCGGGGCGTTTATCCAGATGTGATGGTAATTGAAGGACAGCCAATTTTCACCGAAGGACGGCAAGATGAGGTACTCAATCCCTTATTAATAGTAGAAGTTCTCTCGAAGTCTACGAAAGGTTTTGATAGAGAAGATAAATTTCGCTTCTATCGCTCAATTCCTCAACTCTGTGAGTATGTTTTAATTGACCAATATGAGTTTTTAGTCGAGCAATTTCTTAAGACTGAATCGGGGCAATGGTTATTTCAAGATTATGAGGGGGACGCGGCTACAGTTGCCTTTACTTCAGTAGGAATTGAGATGTCAATGAGCGATATTTATGAAGGAGTAATATTTGAGTCAAAAATATATTAGGTATCGCGATCGCGATCGCAATCGTTTTCGCTTTCGGAATTACGATTGCGACTGCGATTGCTGAGCGATCGCCAAATCTAAGCACCAAAAAATCTTACTACATTCGGAACTGTTCGACCTCTGGAGTAAAGCCGATCGGTAAAACGTAATCTAGATTTTCATGGGGACGAGCGATGATGTGGTATGATAACAATTCCCCACCATGAACTTTTTTGACTCCTTCAATTCCAGCCGCTACAGCAGCTTGTACCTCGGAGACATCGCCCCGGACTATGACTGTCCAGTAACCGCGCGTAATTTTTTCATACCGAACTAAAGTGACACGGGCCGCTTTAACCATTGAGTCTGCGGCTTCTACGGCAGAGGGAAGCCCAAGGACTTCAATCATGCCAACTGCCATTCCCATTGCGCCAATCTCCTAATCTAATGGGATTACCAGGTACTAATTGTACGTGAAAATGATGTCGCAATGAGAAAGAATTATCTAGTAGTTAACGACTTAGATGCTCTAGAAGACAGGAAATCCTAATTTTCCATGAAACTACAGTGAATATGTGTTATTTCTTAAAAAGCTAGAGCAGACGATCTCATCTGCTCTAGCATTACCCTGTGACCAGTAAACATAGCCAAAAAGAGCTGTAATCCTATAGTTAATCAGGGTTTCAGCTTTTTTTGCTAGTGAATTCTGAATCATCGGTTTGACCTATAACCTAGTGACTCAGAATTGCTTCCAGCGGTTCCCTAACTTGCCTTAAGCAACTTTCATCACCATAGCAGTCTTCAATTGGTTAGGTACTACTTTTAATGAGCAATTAACAATTAGCAATTACCTGATTTTGGCATAGCAAAAACCTATCTAGCCCAACCCGTACCCTTCCAAAGAGTAAAAAATAAAACGCTAGATATCAGAGCTCCCAGAACCCATTTCACAGAATTTTTTAGTAATACCAAACGCTGGTTTGACTGTACTGTTTTACTTTGGTTTTCTAGCTGTTCCTTAGCGGGATTAATTCTTGAAAGAATTTGTTTTTTCAGTTCATCGGGATTTTGGGTATTTGTTTGTACACCCAAGCGCGTCAGTTCGCTTGCTAGATTCTTTAAATCTTCAGGCGTACCCTTATTTAACCGCTCTTCAACTTGTTTCAGTTGCGAAAGTTGTTGACTAGCTTGCTGTGTAATTTGCTGAGTGTTTTGGTTATTGATTTTCACAGTATTAACAATTCCCAAGGGAATCATCAACAGAAACAATAGCGACATAAGTATGCACAACCAAGACAAGAACTTCAATGCCAAATCTTCCAAATCATAACGGTCATACTCCTCACCAAAAAATATCAATGCTAGTCCCAACAAAGGAACAGGAACCCGTTCAACCAAAGAGCCTATTGTCTGCAATTCCCAAACCGGGTTGAGAAAATTTGGCGGCGTAAAAGTCGCAATAATATCCAATAAAGACAGTATCAATAGACCGTAGCCGACCCAACGAAGTCTATATATAGAAAAACCTTGTTCGCCTTGAACTCCACTCATAAAATTTGCACCTTTTGTAATAGAAATAGTTTCCGCTTTAATTTAAGGTGGTGGAAAGCGGGGTTGCCACCACTGATACCAAGAAACCCAAGTAGTTTCTAGGATTTTGTTAGCATCTGTCGGTGTTGTCTTATCTAAAGGAATGGAAATTTGAGTCCACAAACAACGCCTGTCTTGAAGACGACTGACCTGACCTAACAGCATAGAAACGATCCGACTCAACTGCAAATCATAAGTATTGCGGTTGTATTTAAACTGCTCGCTTGTGACAGTAGAACCACCACGAGGGTTGATACAGGCACTCAGATATGCTCGGTTTTGGTACTGCAAAAGCCCGTGAAATCCGACCTCTTGAGTGCTTACTATTGTTAGTTTACCAGGAGATGACTCAAAAACGTTATGGGATCTAATCAGGTTTTCAACATTGCCAATTGTGTCAACCACATAGCCCATTTTGATCTCCAAGGGGAGATTATTTTGTTGATAGCGATATATCCTACCTGACTTGCTATCTGAATCCTTACTGATTACTAACGGCGTACTATCAATCGCCTGCCATTCAGGTAAAGGTACGGACTGCGGGAACTCAAAGGAAGTCGAGCTAAGGTTGCTGGTGGGAGGATAAAAAATTGATTTTCCTGCCACTAAGAAAACGGCTCCCAAGGTGACAGTTAGGAGGGAACTCCTCAAATTTTTCCAGCGAGTAATGGCTATTAACATTTCTGTTCTTCCTTATTTTGGGGTTCTTCTCGCAGGACAAAAAACCAGCAAAATAAACCAAAAATTGCTACAGAAATCATTGAAAAAACCCATGAGCCGTTGCCTTCGTGCCAGTATTTGAAGGCTGTTTGCTGAGAAAAGGCTACGAGTACAGCCATCAGAGCTACCCGCGCTGAATTGACGATAAAGGCAATGATTACAGCTACAATAGTGACGATAATTTTCTGATATCGCTTAGTCGGAAACATCAATAAGAAAATTAAAGTTAGCCCTAGTAACTGAAGGATAGCATTAATGCCTGAACAGCCGTGATACACTTCTACAGAACCAGTAGGTAGCTTCAAAAGAACGCCGTCTCGAATTACGTTAAAGCCAAAGTAATGAAGGAGAAATGCTGAAAATTTAGCCGTGAGTAGAGCTACGTCAACTAATGCTCCGATTAATCCGGGAGGGATGATTGTATAGCCAAGAATCAGGAGTTCCTGCCAATATTGTTTTAATCCTTTTACCCCAGAAGCGATAAGAGCTAGACTTAAACCCGACAGGAAAGGGGAAACTCTGATGAAAAATTCATATTGAGAGACGGAGGCACTTTTAATTAGGATTAAACCAATGAGGGTAACGCCAAAAAAAGTAGAGAAAACCCCGCTTTCAAAATTGATGGTTTTGTGCTTTTCCCAAATTAGAAATGCCGCCGCACCCCAAAATAAAAACATCGTCCCGGATAAATCTACATCCCCCGATCTCGAAGTCAAAGTTAGTTGCAGAGCGATTAAACCTGCTGCTATTCCTAATAGCAAATATTTAGGTTCTTGTAGATACTTCAGCCAATTGATTTCAGTCATTTCTGCCTCCCGTTTGTAGTTAAAGCCTCCAGAATGGTTATTATTGGCTCTTTTCACGCTTTACTGGTAGAAGGTAGGGTTTGGTCTGCCAAATCCTTATACCTGCGATTTTGAGCTGCTATCTATCTGTCAGGGTGAAGTCTCCCTTTTTTACGCCGAACTCTGATTTTTGTAACAAAACTTTACATCTGTAGCGCCGCCTTCTAGGCGGTTAAGGATAC